>NZ_CP046196.1:0-2228 GCF_012569045.1 Enterobacteriaceae endosymbiont of Donacia sparganii
ATGATTAACCAAATTCCTATGACTTTACAAGGTATAAAAAAATTACGTAAAGAATTAATCAAATTAAAAAACATAGAAAGACCTAAAATTATTAATTTAATTATAGAAGCTAGAAAACATGGTGATTTAAAAGAAAATGCTGAATATCAATCAGCTCGTGAAGCACAAAGTTTTTGTGAAGGACGTATTAAAGAAATAGAAATTAAATTATCAAATGCTAATATAATAGATATTACAAAAATTACATATAATAATAGAATTATTTTCGGTTCTACTGTGCGTATTATAAATGTTTTAACTAATAAAATTAGTTCTTATAAAATTGTTGGTCATGATGAATCAGATTTAAAAAATAATTTAATTTCAATTAATGCTCCTTTAGCTAGAGCATTAATTGGAAAAAAAAAAAATAATATTATTAAAGTACAAACACCTAGAGGTATTATTAAATATAAAATATTAAGTATTGAATATATTTAATCTATTTTATATATAAATAAAATTTGACTTTATTAATATAAGTGAGTATATTATTAACTCTAATAAAAAAATTATCTTTTATTAAAGATAATTTTTTTGTTCTTTAATAATTTGTCAGAAAATATATGTGGGCATTCAATTTTTAGAATATTTTTATTTCGTATTATATTTTTTAAAATTGAAGAGTTTGATCATGGCTCAGATTGAACGCTGGCGGCAAGCCTAACACATGCAAGTCGAGCGGCAGCGAAATAAAGAAATTGCAAAATTTTTTTATTGTCGGCAAGCGGCGAACGGGTGAGTAATATCTGGGGATCTGCCTTTTGGAGGGGGATAACTGTTGGAAACGACAGCTAATACCGCATAATGTCTTTTTTTAAGATTAAAGTAGGGGATTTTATTTTTTATATAAAACCTTATACCATTAGATGAACCCAGATGGGATTAGCTAGTAGGTAGGGTAAAAGCCTACCTAGGCAACGATCCCTAGCTGGTCTGAGAGGATGATCAGCCACACTGGAACTGAGACACGGTCCAGACTCCTACGGGAGGCAGCAGTGGGGAATATTGCACAATGGGCGAAAGCCTGATGCAGCTATGCCGCGTGTATGAAGAAGGCCTTAGGGTTGTAAAGTACTTTCAACAAGAAAGAAAAGATAAAATCTAATATATTTTATCATTGACGTTACTTGTAAAAGAAGCACCGGCTAACTCCGTGCCAGCAGCCGCGGTAATACGGAGGGTGCGAGCGTTAATCGGAATTACTGGGCGTAAAGAGCACGTAGGCGGTTAATTAAGTCAGATGTGAAATCCCTAAGCTTAACTTAGGAACTGCATTTGAAACTAATTAGCTTGAGTTTCGTAGAGGGGGGTAGAATTCCAGGTGTAGCGGTGAAATGCGTAGATATCTGGAGGAATACCAGTGGCGAAGGCGGCCCCCTGGACGAATACTGACGCTCAGGTGCGAAAGCATGGGGAGCAAACAGGATTAGATACCCTGGTAGTCCATGCCGTAAACGATGTCGACTTGGAGGTTGTAAGCTTGACTTATAACTTTCGTAGCTAACGCGTTAAGTCGACCGCCTGGGGAGTACGACCGCAAGGTTAAAACTCAAATGAATTGACGGGGGCCCGCACAAGCGGTGGAGCATGTGGTTTAATTCGATGCAACGCGAAAAACCTTACCTGGTCTTGACATCCATGAAATTTAATAGAGATATTTTAGTGCCTTCGGGAATCATGAGACAGGTGCTGCATGGCTGTCGTCAGCTCGTGTTGTGAAATGTTGGGTTAAGTCCCGCAACGAGCGCAACCCTTATCCTTTGTTGCCATCAGTTAGGCTGGGAACTCAAAGGAGACTGCCGGTGATAAACCGGAGGAAGGTGAGGACGACGTCAAGTCATCATGGCCCTTACGACCAGGGCTACACACGTGCTACAATGGTATATACAAAGGGAAGCATCCTCGTAAGAGTAAGCGGATCTCATAAAATATATCTTAGTTCGGATTGGAGTCTGCAACTCGACTCTATGAAGTCGGAATCGCTAGTAATCGTAGATCAGAATGCTACGGTGAATACGTTCCCGGGCCTTGTACACACCGCCCGTCACACCATGGAAGTGGGTTGTAAAAGAAGTAAGTTGCTTAACCTTTTACAGGAGGGCGCTTACCACTTTGTGATTCATAACTGGGGTGAAGTCGTAACAAGGTAACCGTAGGGGAACCTGTGGTTGGATCACCTCCTTTAC
>NZ_CP046196.1:357479-466482 GCF_012569045.1 Enterobacteriaceae endosymbiont of Donacia sparganii
GTAAAGGAGGTGATCCAACCACAGGTTCCCCTACGGTTACCTTGTTACGACTTCACCCCAGTTATGAATCACAAAGTGGTAAGCGCCCTCCTGTAAAAGGTTAAGCAACTTACTTCTTTTACAACCCACTTCCATGGTGTGACGGGCGGTGTGTACAAGGCCCGGGAACGTATTCACCGTAGCATTCTGATCTACGATTACTAGCGATTCCGACTTCATAGAGTCGAGTTGCAGACTCCAATCCGAACTAAGATATATTTTATGAGATCCGCTTACTCTTACGAGGATGCTTCCCTTTGTATATACCATTGTAGCACGTGTGTAGCCCTGGTCGTAAGGGCCATGATGACTTGACGTCGTCCTCACCTTCCTCCGGTTTATCACCGGCAGTCTCCTTTGAGTTCCCAGCCTAACTGATGGCAACAAAGGATAAGGGTTGCGCTCGTTGCGGGACTTAACCCAACATTTCACAACACGAGCTGACGACAGCCATGCAGCACCTGTCTCATGATTCCCGAAGGCACTAAAATATCTCTATTAAATTTCATGGATGTCAAGACCAGGTAAGGTTTTTCGCGTTGCATCGAATTAAACCACATGCTCCACCGCTTGTGCGGGCCCCCGTCAATTCATTTGAGTTTTAACCTTGCGGTCGTACTCCCCAGGCGGTCGACTTAACGCGTTAGCTACGAAAGTTATAAGTCAAGCTTACAACCTCCAAGTCGACATCGTTTACGGCATGGACTACCAGGGTATCTAATCCTGTTTGCTCCCCATGCTTTCGCACCTGAGCGTCAGTATTCGTCCAGGGGGCCGCCTTCGCCACTGGTATTCCTCCAGATATCTACGCATTTCACCGCTACACCTGGAATTCTACCCCCCTCTACGAAACTCAAGCTAATTAGTTTCAAATGCAGTTCCTAAGTTAAGCTTAGGGATTTCACATCTGACTTAATTAACCGCCTACGTGCTCTTTACGCCCAGTAATTCCGATTAACGCTCGCACCCTCCGTATTACCGCGGCTGCTGGCACGGAGTTAGCCGGTGCTTCTTTTACAAGTAACGTCAATGATAAAATATATTAGATTTTATCTTTTCTTTCTTGTTGAAAGTACTTTACAACCCTAAGGCCTTCTTCATACACGCGGCATAGCTGCATCAGGCTTTCGCCCATTGTGCAATATTCCCCACTGCTGCCTCCCGTAGGAGTCTGGACCGTGTCTCAGTTCCAGTGTGGCTGATCATCCTCTCAGACCAGCTAGGGATCGTTGCCTAGGTAGGCTTTTACCCTACCTACTAGCTAATCCCATCTGGGTTCATCTAATGGTATAAGGTTTTATATAAAAAATAAAATCCCCTACTTTAATCTTAAAAAAAGAYATTATGCGGTATTAGCTGTCGTTTCCAACAGTTATCCCCCTCCAAAAGGCAGATCCCCAGATATTACTCACCCGTTCGCCGCTTGCCGACAATAAAAAAATTTTGCAATTTCTTTATTTCGCTGCCGCTCGACTTGCATGTGTTAGGCTTGCCGCCAGCGTTCAATCTGAGCCATGATCAAACTCTTCAGTTATACATAAAAATTTTAACAAAAATAAATATATAAATTTTATTAAAACAAATTTATACACTTAATAACACTCTTCAAAGAGTGTCCTTAAAAGTTTTTTACAAATTTTTAAAGAACTATAAAATAGTATTAACTATCTTACATATTCATAATAAATAGTCAAGTATTTTATTTAAAATTTAAATAAAATTATAATCTTCTATATCTTTAATTTAGAAATAATGGTAAAACCTTTTTTTAAAAAAAAAAATTTTATTTTATTTATAAATTTATTTGTTTTAGTGTAAAAAACAATATTTTTTTTTTTACTTGAAATTATTTCATTATAATTTATTATTTTTTTTAATTTTAAAAGAATATTTTTTTTAGAATCTAAAAAACTTATATTTTTAGGGAAAATAGTTTTTAATTCATTTATAATTAATGGAAAATGTGTACAACCTAAAATTATAGTATCTGGAAATATTTTTAAAGTAAACCAAGAAAGAAAAATTTTTTTTATTTCATCTATAATAATTTTATATCCTAGTAATTTTTTTTCAGCTAAAAAAACTAATTTAGAAGATGATATCGTTTTTATTATATATTTTTTATTTAAAAAATTAATTTTTTTTTGTATTTTAGAATTTTTTAAAGTTGTATTAGTCGCTAAAAAACCAATTACGTTATTTTTAGTTTTTTGAATAGCTAAATTTATAACAGGAGTAACTCCAATAATAGGGAAATTAAAATATTTTTTTATTTGAGGTAAACTAGAAACACTAGCAGTATTACATGCAAGAATTGCTAATGAAATATTATAACTATTTGAAATTTTTTTTAAAATTTTAATTAATCGTTGTAAAATAAAATTTTTTGATTTATTTCCATAAGGAAAATATTTATTATCTAATAAATAGATAATATTTGTATTAAAAAAAATATTTTTAATATAATTATATATTGTAATACCACCTAGTCCAGAATCAAAAATAAAGATTGTTATTTGTGATTTTAAAAATATTTCTTTCATAAAAGATCCTAATTTATTTACAATATTTATATTTTAAAAATAAATAATATTATTCTTTTAAATTAATAAATATATATTATATAATATGAAAATATTAAATTTATTTTTAATAATTTTTACTTTATTAAAAATATATAAATTATATATTAATATTTTAAAATATGAAAAAATTAATTTATTTAGATTATGCATCTACAACTCCAGTTGATAAAAGAGTTTTAGAAAAAATGAATAATTATCTTACTATAGAAGGAATATTTGGTAATCCATCTTCTTATACACATGCTTATGGAATAGAAGCAAAAAATGCTATTGAAAAAGCTAGAATTAATATAGCAAATATTATTGGTGGAACAGAAGAAGAAATAATTTTTACATCTAGTGCTACTGAATCTATTAATTTAGCAATTAAAGGAATTATATATAATTATTTTAATTGTCAAAAAGAATATGTTATTACAAGTACAAGTGAACACAAAGCTGTATTAGAAACTTGTAATTTCATAAAAAAATTAGGAGTAAAAATTATATATATACAAAATTCAAATACAGGAATAATAAATTTAAATTTATTAGAAAAACAAATAACAAATAAAACTATTTTAGTTTCTATAATGCATATTAATAATGAAATTGGAACTATTAATGATATAAATAAAATTGGTAATATATGTAAAAAAAAAAATATATTTTTTCATGTAGATGCTACACAAAGTGTAGGTAAATATTCATTAAATTTAAAAGAAATGAATATTGATTTATTATCATTTTCTGCTCATAAATTTTATGGACCGAAAGGAATAGGAGTTTTATATATTAAAAAAACTAAAGATAAAATAATCTTATCACCATTATTACATGGTGGAGGACAAGAAAAAGGGATAAGATCAGGAACCTTAGCTGTACACCAAATTATTGGTATGTCAACAGCATTAAGTATTGCTAATGATGAATTAAAAAAAGAAAAAAAAAGAATAAAAATATTAAAAAAAAAATTATGGAATGGAATAAAAAATATTTCGGGTATATATTTAAACGGTAATTTAAAAAATAGTTCTCCCTATATCATTAATATAGGCTTTAAAAATATTTTTAATAAAATTCTTATGATAGAATTAAAAAATATTGCTATATCATCTTCTTCTGCATGTAATTCAAATATTCATAATACATCACATGTTTTAAAATCTTTAGGATTAACAGAAAAATTAATTCATAATTCTATTCGTATTTCTCTGGGTAGATTTACTACTAAAAAAGAAATTAGTATTACAATTAAAAATTTATATCTTGCTATTAAAAAAATTAGAAAAAATTTATAACTTTTATATAAAAATATAATTTTTAAAAATTATATAATATGTACAGAAGTTGTATTAGTTGTCCCACTGGGAACTAGTGCACCTGATACCATCACAATAACATCTCCCTTTATAGCATATTTACTAGATAAAGCTACTTTTTTTCCTATAAGATAAAAATCATCTGTAGATGATATTTTATTAACTAATTTAGGTATTATTCCTTTACTTAAAATTAATTGTTTTACAGTTTTTGTATTTGTAGTTAAAGCTAAAATAATTGCTTTAGGAAAATATTTTCTTATTGATTTTGCTGATTTTCCTAATTGAGTAGCTACAATGATTAAAGGAGCTTTTAATTTTTCCGCTATTTCTACTGCACTACGACAAACTGCATCAGTAATACTCATATCTGTATTATCATAAAAATTAATTCTATTAGTCATTGTAATATCTGTTCTTTCACAAATTGTTGACATAATAGATACAGATTCTAATGGATATTTTCCTTTAGCACTTTCTCCAGATAACATTACAGCATCTGTTCCATCTAAAATAGCATTAGCTACATCACCAGCTTCTGCTCTTGTTGGACGAGGATTTTTAATCATAGAATCTAACATTTGTGTTGCTGTTATGACTATTTTACCAAAATAATTACATTTTTTAATTATCATTTTTTGAGCAAAAATTACATTTTCTACAGGAATTTCTACTCCTAAATCACCTCTAGCAACCATTATACCATCAGATATATCTAATATTTCATCAAAATTGTTCAATCCTTCTTGATTTTCAATTTTAGCTATAACTTGAATATTATTTCCATTATGTTTTTTTAAAAAATTTTTTATTTCTAAAATATCTTGTTTTTTACGAATAAAAGAAGCAGCTATATAATCTATTTTATTTTGACAAGCAAAAATTAAATCATATTTATCTTTTTCTGATAAAGCAGGTAATTTTATGGATATTCCAGGTAAATTAATACTTTTATTTTCTGATAATTTTCCATTATTTAATATTTTACAAATAATTTTATTATCTATAATTTTTAATACTTCCATTGCTATTAAACCATCATCAATTAATATTTTATTTCCAATATTTAAATCATTAATAAGATTAGGATAAGTAATAGCAACACATTTATTATTACCAATAATTGATTGATTAGTAGTTAAAACAAATTTTTTTCCAGATTCTAAATATACATCTTGACCTTTATATAAAGTCATAGTACGTATTTCAGGTCCTTTAGTATCTAATAAAATTGCTGCATTTTTACCTGTTTCTTTTATAATTTTTTGTAAAGTATTAATTCTTTTTTTATGATCATTATGATTACCATGTGAAAAATTTAATCTAGCAACATTCATTCCTAAATTTAATAATTGAGTTAAAATATATTTAGATTCAGAACTAGGTCCTATAGTACAAACTATTTTTGTTTTTTTCATAATATTTATATTTCCTAAATTTATCTAGTAAATTAATATTAAAATTAATTATATTTTTTATAATATTTTTATTTATTTTAAACTTAAAATTAATTTTCTTAATTTATTTTTAATTGTTTTAATAATAATATTCATACCTTGTATCCGGGAAAAAGTTAAATATTTATTAAAGTATAATTTTTTAAAACATGATTTAATATCAAATTTAATAATTTCATTATAAGTTTTTTTATTATAAAAAACAAAAATCATTGTTAATAACCCTTTAACTATAGAAGAATCACTATCTCCTCTAAATATAATATTATTATTTGAATCAATTTCTATTGAAATCCATACTCTACTTTGACATCCTGGAATAAAATTTTCTAAAGAATGTTGTTTAGGTAATAAAACAGGAATTTGTTTACCTAATTCTATTATATATAAATATTTTTCTTCCCAATTATTACAATTTATAAAATTAATTTTAATTTTATTTATACTAGGTAAAATATATGACATAATGATTAATTTAATAAATTATTTATATGTATTAATTTTTCTGTAAAAAAATTAATATCGTCTATATTATTATAGATAGAAAATGAAATTCTACACATAGATTGAACTTTAAAATATTTCATAACAGGTATAGAACAGTGATGACCAGTACGAATAGCAATACCATATTGATTTAAAAAATTACCTACATCATAGGGATGATGTTTTCCTAAATTAAATGCAATTATACCTATTCTATTATTAGTAAAATATTTTTCTCCAAATATTTTAATATTTGATATAGAACTAAATTTTTCAAAAGTATATTTTGTTAAAAATCTATTATATTCAATTATATCTTTGATATTAAAAGACATAAACCATGATATTGCTGCTCCTAAACCTATAATACCAGATATATTTGGAGTCCCAGCTTCAAATTTCCAAGGTATTTTTTCCCAAACAGGATTATTTTTATATATGTCTACAATCATACCTCCTCCTCCTTGCCATGGAGGCATTAATTCTAATATTTCTTTTACTCCATATAATATACCTATACCAGTAGGTCCAAAAATTTTATGACCAGAAAAAACAAAAAAATCACAATCTAATTCTTGAATATCAATTTTTTGATTTGCAATTGCTTGAGCACCATCAATTAAAGTTATAATTTTTTTTTTTTTAGCTAACTGAATTATTTTTTTGATAGGATTAATAGTTCCTAGAATATTAGAAATATATGTAATTGATATTAAACAAGTATATCTATCAATTAAATCATCAATTCTATCTAATTTTAAATTTCCATTTTTATCTAATGGAATAACACGTATACTAAATCCTATTTTTTTAGATAATATTTTCCAAGGAATAATATTAGAATGATGTTCCATTTCAGAAATAATAATGTTATTATATGAAAGAATATTATTTTGTCCCCATGTATTTGCAATTAAATTAATACTCTCTGTTGTACTTTTTGTAAAAATTATTTCTTCAGTATATTTTGCATTAATAAATTTTGCAATTTTACAACGTATTTTTTCCATTTTATTTGTTGCATTTATACTTAAGTTATAAATACCTCTATTTACTGAAGAATATTCATTTTTATAAAAATAATTTAATGCAGAAATAACTTTTTTAGGTTTATGTACAGTAGTTGCATTATCTAAATAAATAAGTTTATTTCCATTAATTTTATTAAATAAAATAGGAAATTGTTTCCTAATATTTTTTATATTAAAATTCATTAAAAAAATTCTCTACTGACAAATAACATGATATTTTTTTTGAGATTTTTATTTTTAAATTGTTATTATTAATTTCTCTTAAAGAATCTTTTATAAATATTATAAATAATATATTATATGCCTTTTTAAAACTTATTCCTCTACTTCTTAAAAAGAATATTTGATTAGAATCTATTTTACCTGTAAAAACGCTGTGTTGACATTTTACATTTTTATTAAAAATATCTAATTTTGGTTGTATATTTATTTTTGATAAATTACTTAATAATAAACTACTATAATTTATTTGTCCATTTGTTTTTTCTGCATATTTATTAATTTTTAATAATCCAATTGAATTTATAGTAGATTGATCTAAACTAATTGCTTTATGTGATTGAATACTACAACAATTTTTTCCATTATGTTCTATATGATTATTTATGTTAATTAAATTATCATTTTTAGAAAATAAAATACTTTTATATATTAATTTTGATTTTTTACCTATAAATTGAAAATTATTACTTTGATTCATATGTTTATTAGAAATAAATAAATCATATTTTTTTAAAAAAATACTATCATATAAATAATATTCATTATTAATAGAGCAACAATTTTTGTTATTATTTTCATTAGTAAAAAATCTATAGTATTCTACTTTAGAATTATTTTTTAAAATTAAAGTATTATAGATATTATTAAAATATAATTCATCTGTATTTATATGATGTTCTATTATAGAAATAGAAGATATATTATTTATATATATATAATTTCTATAATTAGACATAAAAATTTTATTATTTTTATTTCCTTCATTAAAATATACTAAATAAAGTGGTTTAATGTTAATATTTTTAACATGATTAATATCAATAGATACGATTTCTTTTGTTAAAGTTTCAGATAAACAAGTAAAGATATTATTTTTAAAAAAATTATTTTTATAATCAATATTATTATATGTATTAATATTTATTTTATAATATAAATTATTTATATTACTAATATTTTTATCTATTTTCCCGTTAATAAAAAATAATATAACAGAATCTATTTCAAATAAAAAATTTTTTAATTTATTTTTATTTATAGATAATGTTGGGGAATTTATTAAGAAATTATTATTTATATATTCTAAAAATTTTTTTTTATCATTATCATATTTTTTATTTTTTAATAAAATTTTTAATTTAAGCCAATTAATTTCTGATTTATTTGAAAAATGATATTTTTTATGTAATTTATAAATATTTTTTATTTGATTATAAATATTATTTTTCATTAATCCATCCATATCCATGTTTTTCTAGTTGTGAAATAATATCAAGTTTTCCTGATTTAACAATTTTCTTATCATATAAAATATGGACATAATCTGGATTTATATAATCAAGAATACGACGATAATGTGTAATAATTAAAAATGACCTATTTATGTTTTTCATTAAATTAATTATTTTAGCTACTAATTTTAATGCATCTATATCTAATCCAGAATCAATTTCATCTAAAATACAAAGATCTGGTTCTAATACAAACATGTGAAATATATCATTAATTTTTTTTTCACCTCCAGAAAAGCCCACGTTTACAAAACGTTGTAAAAAATCTTTTGATTTTCCTAAAATTTTTATTTTTTTATTAATAATTTCATTATAGGTAAATCTGTCTAATTTAATTTTTTCTTTATATTTTTTTATTGCTTTTAAAGAATTGAATAAAAATATATTATTACTTAATCCTGGAATTTCAATAGAATATTGAAAAGAAACAAATATTCCTTCTCTAGCTCTAATTTCTGGTTTCAGATATAATAAATTTTTATTTTTAAAATATATTTCTCCTTTAGAAACAATATATTCTTTTTTTCCAGATAATACATATGATAATGTACTTTTGCCTGAACCATTAGGTCCCATAATAACATGAATTTCTCCAGAATTTATAGATAAATTTAATTTATTTAAAATTATTTTATTATTTATGTGAACATATAAGTTTTTAATTTTTAACATAATTTTTTAATTATTACTAAAGATATTGTTTTATCCTATACTATTTTCTAAATGAAGAGATAATAATTTTTGTGCTTCTACTGCAAATTCTAAAGGAAATTTAACAAAAATTTCTCTACAAAATCCATTAATAATAAGAGAAATAGCATTTTCTTTATCTAATCCTCTTTGTAAACAAAAAAATATTTGGTCTTCTTCAATTTTAGAAGTACTTGCTTCATGTTCAACTTGTGCAGTATTATTTAATATATTTATAGTAGGATATGTATGTGCACTACATTTAGAACCAATTAAAATAGAATCACATTGAGTAAAATTACGAGAATTTTCTGCATACTTATTAATATGAACTAATCCACGATAAGTATTTTTACTGTTTTCCGTAGAGATACTTTTAGAAATAATTGTTGATTTTGTATTTTTTCCTATATGAATCATTTTAGTACCAGTATCAGCTTGTTGATTACAATTGGTTAAAGATATAGAAAAAAATTCTCCAGTAGAATTATCTCCTTTTAAAATAATACTAGGATATTTCCAAGTAATAGCAGATCCTGTTTCTGATTGAGTCCAAGACATCTTACTGTTTTTTCCTTTACATATTGCTCTTTTAGTAACAAAATTTAAAATTCCTCCTTTATTATTTAAATTTCCTGAAAACCAGTTTTGTACAGTCGAATAATTAACTTGTGCATTTTTATGTAAAATTACTTCAACTACTGCAGCATGTAATTGAGAATTATCTCTAATTGGTGCAGAACAACCTTCTATATAATTTACATAACTATTTTCATCAGCAATTAAAATAGTACGTTCAAATTGTCCTATTTTTTTTTCATTAATTCTAAAATAGGTAGATAAATCTATAGGACAATGTGTATTTTTTGGAATATAAATAAATGTTCCGTCCGAAGCTACAGCGGCATTTAATGATGCAAAAAAATTATCATCTGCAGGAACTATAGAACCTAAATATGTTTGTACTAATTCAGGATAATCTTTTATTGCATCATTAAATGAACAAAAAATTATTCCTTTATTTAATAATTTTTTTTTATTTGTTGTAATAACTGAAATAGAATCAAAAATAGCATCAATAGCTATATTAGAATTTTCATTAATAGGAATATTTAATTTATTAAATGTTTTTTTAACTTCAGATGTTAAATATTTATTTTTAATATTTTTATTTTTTTTTACCTTATATAAAGGAGTAGGAGTAGAATAATAAATATAATTTTGATAATTTAATTCTTTATAAAAACCATTTAACCAGTGAGGTTCTTTTTTATTAATCCAAGAATAATATCCTTTTAATCTAAAATCTAACATCCATTTTGGTTCATTATGTATTTTAGATATTTGAAATATTGTATCTAAATTAATACCAGGAATAAATTTTTTATTTTTTAATTTTGTAAAAAATCCTTCTTTATATTTCTTTTTTTGTTTTCTTAAATATTTTAAATTATTATTCATATTATTAATTCTTTTTATAATCAATATTAAAACTTTTTTTACATCCACAAAATTGTTTAATTTTATTATTATAAAATTGAAAAGATTGTAAAAAATTATTTTTTGTAAAATCAATAATAGTACCATCTATAAAAATAATATCTTTATTATTAACAAAAATATATATTTTTTCTTTTTTAAATAATATTTCATTATCAAGTATTTTTTTTATTAATAAAATTTTATATTTAAAACCAAAACAACCAGATTTTTTTAAAAATAATTTAATTTTTTTATCATATTTTTTAATTATTTTATTTATTTGTAAAAAGGCATTTTTTGTTATATATAAACCTTTATAATTATTTTGTTTACATTTTAAATGTATTAAATCTTTTTTAATTATCATATAATAACCTAAAAATATAAATTTATACATATTTTAATATATAAAAAAAATGAAGAAAATTTAATAAATTTTAATATATAAAAATTAATTATTTTAAAAAATTAATTTTACATATTAATCTAAGTTAGATAAAAATTATTTTTTGTTTAACTTAAATAATTATCTTTTTATAATAAAAATTATAAATTTTGTATATTATTTAAATTTAAATAATTAATTATTAATATATTAATTATTTTAAAAAATAAAATATTATTTTACCATATCTTTTAAAGAAAAATCTTTTATACGAAATCCTAATAAAAATAATATAAATATATATAATACAAAAATTAAAAAACAAATACTTAATAAACAAAACATACGTATTTTAAAAGGAGATAAAATTAACCATTTTTCAGATATTATTTTAGAAATAAATAATAAAAATATACTTAAAATAATTGTTACTATAGTAATTCGAGATAAAAAATTTAACCAGCCAAATTCTGGTTTATAAATATTTCTTTTAACTAATGTTTTAAATAATAAAATAACATTTAAAAATGCTGCAAAACATATAGAAATAGGAAATCCTATATGATGTAAGAAAAAAATAAAAATAGGACTAATTAATTGAGTAATAATTAAAACAAATATATTAATTTTAACAGGTGTTTTAACATCCTGTCTTGCATAAAAACCTATAGCTAAAACTTTTGCAATTATTAAAAATATTAATCCAAATGAATATATAATAATATTTATTTGTGTCATTAATACATCAAAATAAGTAAATGCTCCATATTGAAATAAAGCAATTAATAATGGTTTAGATAAAAATCCTAAAATTAATGAACTAGGAACTATTAATAAAAAACATAAACGTAATCCTATATCCATTAATTGATTATATTCTTTTTTTTTATTTTGATTAAAAGCATCAGTTAAAGCAGGTAATAAAACTATTGTTAATGCAATTCCAAACATACTTATAGGTAATTCCATTAAACGATCAGCATAATAAATCCAAGTAATTGATCCTGTAATTAAAAAAGAAGCAAAAGCAGAATTAATTAGTAAAGATATTTGTGTAGCTGTTACACCAATAATTGCGGTACCCATTTTTTTAAAAACTCTTAATACTCCTTTATCAAATTTTTTAAAATTAGGTATAATTAACATATTTATTTTTTTTAAATAAATTAATTGATAAAAAATTTGTAATAATCCACCAATTAATACAGCCCATGCTAAAATTAATATTGAAGGTTCTAAAATATTAGGAAATATTATAATTAATAATATCATGCTTATATTTAATAAAATAGGAGTTATGGCTGGTACAAAAAAATTTTTCCAAATATTTAAAATTGAACTAGCTAATGAAGATAATGATACTAATAAAATATAAGGGAATGTCATTTTTAATATTTTTGATGTAAGTTTTAATTTATAATCTGTATTAACAAATCCAGGAGCAATTATAGAAATAATAAAAGAAGAAAATATTATTCCTAATACTACTATTATAGAAAGTATGATAATTAATATACCTGAAGTAGAAGCAATAAAATTTTCTGTATCTTTTTTACTTCTTTTATTTTTATATTCAGCTAATATAGGAGTAAAAGCTTGAGAAAATGCACCTTCTGCAAATATACGACGTAATAAATTAGGTAGTTTAAAAGCTATAAAAAAAGAATCACTATAAATTCCTGCACCAAAAAATTTTGCTATAAGACTATCTCTAATAAAACCTAATAATCTAGAAAACAACGTTATTATACTAACTGTCGTTAATGACTTTAATAAATTCATATAATTCCTAAAAATAATAGTTTATTATATAAATAAATTATTTTAATAAAAAATTCAATATAATAAATTATTTTCTTTTATAAAAAATATTTTAAAAAATATTTATTTTAATAAAATTTTTTAATAGATATTTATTTTTTATAAATTTTAATTTATTTAATAAGATTTTTCATAGGTAATATATTATGAATATAAAAGAAATATCTAGAGCAAAACTTCCAACAAAATGGGGAGAATTTATTATAATAGGTTTTGAAGAAATAAATACAGGTAATAATCATATTGCTTTAATATATGGATTAAAAAAAATATATAAAAATTCAAGTATATTAACAAGAATACATTCAGAATGTTTAACAGGAGATGCTTTTTTTAGCTTACGTTGTGATTGTGGTTTCCAATTACAATTAGCTTTAGAAAAAATTTCTAGAGCTGATTGTGGTATATTAATTTACCATAGACAAGAAGGTAGAAATATTGGTCTTCTAAATAAAATTAAAGCATATAATTTACAAGATCATGGTTTAGATACTGTAGAAGCTAATTATAAATTAGGTTTTCATGCAGATGAAAGAAATTTTATTTCTTGTATAAATATATTAAAAATATTAGGTATTTTGAATATTAAATTATTAACAAATAATCCTTATAAGATTAATATTCTAAAAAAAAATGGGATAAATGTTATAAGTAGAGTTCCATTAATTATAGGTTGTAATATATATAATTATAAATATTTAAATACTAAACATCTAAAATTAAAGCATATATTAAATTAATATATTTAATAAATTTTTTACATATTGTAACAAATTTTTTAAAATTATAATTTTTTTATTACAAAATTGATTTTGTAAAAGTTTTTCAATTTTTGAAATATAATTATTTAGGAATTTTTTATTAAAAATATTTTTTTGATATATATTCCACTGTTTCTGTTCTATTTTATTTAACATAAATGGGAAATTTCTTGCTTTATATTTAAATAATAGAATATTAGCTCTTGTATCTCTAAAAGAGAGTTTATTAAAATTTATATTAGTAAATTTTTTATTACATATTTGTTTGAATTTTAATAAATCTTCATTAGGAAAAAAATTTTTGTATAGTTGTTGATCTACATTATAAATATTTGTTTTGTTATTTAATTTATGAAAATTAATTAAATTTAATTTAATAATTTTTTTTATTTTTAAAAAATTTTTTTTAAATAGTATAAAATTATTTATATAAAACGTAATATTGAATTTTAAACGTTCAATATCTGTTTTTTTTAAAATATTTAAAGGCATTAATAATGGAGATTTACTAAAATTAATAGATTGTATATATAAAAAAATATATTCTTTATTTAAAGTTATTTTATTTTTAAAAAATTTTAAAAAATTATTTATATTTTTCATTAAATTAAAAGAAATTAATATATTTTTATTTTCTGGATGCCAAAATAATGGAGTAATACAATTTATATTATTATTTTTATTTTTATAAAAACTACTAATATGTATTAAAATTTGAATTTTTGATAAATTTATTAATTTTATTAATTTTTTTTTATTTCTAAATTTTAAAAAATATTCATATAACAATGGTTGTTTTTGTTTTATTAATCTAGTTATAGATATTGTAGTATATACATCAGATAAAGCATCATGTGCTTTATAATATGGAATTATATTATTTAAAATAGCTATTTTTTCAAGATTAAATATTGGAACATTATTAATTTTAGGCCAAAAAATTCCATTAGGTCTTAATACATAACATGCTCTAACTAAATTTAATATATCCCAACGACTATTATGGTTTTTCCAAAACCAACTATATGAATCTAAAAAATTACGATAAAATAAAAATTTACTAAATTCATCATCAAAATTAATATTATTATATCCTAATATACAAGTATTAGGATATAAAAATATTTTATTAATATAATTAGCAAATTCATTTTCTTTAATTCCTTTAGAATTAGCAATATAAGGACTAATATTATGAATAATAATAGATTGCGGATCAGGTAAATAATCATTAGGTATTTTACAATAAAGTACTATAGGTGAATTAATTATATTTAAATTTATATCAGTACGTATACAAGCAAATTGAGCAATTCTATCTTTTTGGGGATTTAACCCAAAAGTCTCATAATCATAAAATAAAAAATTAAATTTTAATTTTTTTTTCTTTAACATAGTATATAATACTATTATATTATTAATATTTTTACAATAATTATTATATAAATTATGGTGAGATGGCCGAGTGGTTTAAGGCGCATGCCTGGAAAGTATGTATATGGAAACATATCAGGGGTTCGAATCCCTTTCTCACCGAAAAATTATATATTTTTTTATAAAATATTAAATATTTTTTATATATGTAATATAAAATATGCTTGCTATTAATATTGCTAAAATAATAAATAAATACGGTTATTTTATTATATTATTAAGTTCTTTAGTTGAATGGGAAACATTTATTATAATTGCTGGAATGTTAGCTCATAAAAAAATATTATTTTTAAATAAAATAATCTTTATTACTATTACAGGTTCTATCATAAGTAATCAAATATTATTTTATTTAGGTAAAAAATATAGTAAGAATTTTTTATCTTTTTTTAAAAATTATAATTTAAAGATTCAAAAATACCGTAATTTAATTCTTAGCTATCCCTATTTATTTATTATCTTTACAAGATTTATTTACGGCTTTAGATTAATAAGTCCCATTACAATGGGTATTATTAATATTTCTAATATAAAATTTTTTTTATTAAATGTTATTGGTGCTGTTATTTGGACTATATTTTTTACTATTACTGGTTATTTTTTTGGAGAAATTATATCTACTTGGATAAAAGATTTTACTAAAATTATTAAATATATTTTATATATTATTTTATTATTTATAATACTTAAAATTTTATTTAAAATAATAAAAAAATTATACTTTTAATATTTAAATAAAAATTTTAATATATTGAATAATAAATTCAGGATATAAACCTATTATTATAGTCAATATACTTAATATTAATAATATATTTTTAATAAAAAAATAATTTTTATTTTTTATTTTAGTAAGATAAATATCTTTATTTATTTTAGATGGATTTAAATATAAACTAATAATAATACGTAAATAATAATATAATCCTATAGAACTTCCTAAGATAATAGCAGCAGTTAAATACCATATTTTAATTTTTATACTTAATGCTATTAAATAAAATTTAGATATAAAACCTATAGTTATAGGAATCCCAGCTAAAGATAATAACATAATAGTTAATGTAAAAGTTAATATTGGATCATACCAAAATAATCCACGATAAAAATATAATTTATCTATATTTTTTTCTTGTAAAGTTAAACTAGAAAATAAACTTATTACTCCTAAAATACCTAAATTATTTATTATATAACCAATAATATATATACCCATCATTTCTAAAGAAATTAAATGTATTTTATATTTTTGATTATAAATTAAAATTATAAACATATAACCAATATGAGCTATAGACGAATACGCTAATAAACGTTTAATATTATTTTTTGTCATAATACCCATAATATTACCAAATATAATTGATAATATTGAAATTAAAATTAATATTTTATATAAAAAATATTTATTATTATTAATTTTAGAACAATAAATTAAAAATTTTACTAAAAATATAAAAATAGATGATTTACTAAATGTATTTAAAAACATTGTAACAGGTGTAGGTGCACCTTGATAAACATCAGGAGTCCATAAATGAAATGGAACTATAGATAATTTAAATCCTAAACTTACAAAAATTAAACATAATCCAATTATAGTTAAATAATTAATTAAAAATTTATTATAAAATAAATAATGATTTAATAAAAATATGAAATTTAAACTACCATTATCTAAATAAATAAAAGATATTCCCAGTATTAAAAATGATGATGCTATTGTAGATAAAATTACATATTTAATACTAGCTTCTAATGAATATTTTAATTGAATATTATAACTTATTAAACCAAATGTAGGAATAGATATTAATTCAATACCTATTAACATAGAAATCAAATTATTTGAATTTATTAGAACCATACTACCTAGAGTTGATATTATAATTAATATATAAAATTCGTCTTTATTATATTTTAAAGTAGATAACCATTGATATGATATTAAACATATTAAAATATTGTTACAAATTAATATAATTATATAAAATATAGAATATGTATCATTTAAAAATAAAGAATTAATTAAAAAATTATTATTTTTTGTATAAATAATAGATATTATCGTTAATATAAATCCTAAAATTGTAATAATTAAACTTGTTAAATTATTTCTTTTAATTGATATTTTTATTAATAAAATTATTATTAATGAAATAATAGTAATTAAAGGTACTAATGATATTAATGATTTAGTCATAAAAAATTTCTATTTTATTTAATTAATTTTGTGTAAAATTATATATAAATTTTATTTATAATTAGTTAATATAATCCTATTATATATACTACTCATAGTTGAGTCTGATATATTTAAAATAATTTGTGGATAAAATCCTAAAATTACTAATAAAATTACAAGTGTAAAAATAATAATTTTTTCTCTTAATAACATATTTTTTATAAAAATATGTATTTTAGTTTTAGAACCATAAAAAATTTTTTGTATCATATTTAATGAATAAATACTAGAAAATAATAAACTAAAAGTAGCTATACTTGTACATATAGGATATGAATGAAAAGTTCCTAGTAATATTAAAAATTCTCCTATAAAATTTCCTGTCCCAGGTATCCCAATACTAGCAAAAGCAAAAAATAAAAATAATCCTGGTAATATTTTTATATAATTCCATATTCCTCCCATTATTTTAATATTTCGTGTTTTGAGTCTTTCATATATTTGCCCACAAAGAATAAATTGTGCTGCAGCAGAAATTCCATGTGATATCATTTGTATTATAACTCCTTGATAAGCTATTTTATTATGACTATAAATTCCCATTAAAATAAATCCCATATGAGATATGGAAGTATATGCTATAATTTTTTTAATATCTGATTGTGTACAAGCCATCCAAGAACCATAAAATATACCAGACATCCCTAATAATATTGCAATAAATGAAAATTTTAAAGATGATATAGGAAACAAAGGTAAAGTAAATCTTAATAATCCATAAGCTGCTGTTTTTAATAAAATACCTGCAAGATCAACTGATCCAGCTGTTGGAGCTTGACTATGTGCTTCAGGTAACCAACCATGAAAAGGTATTATAGGCATTTTAACAGCAAAAGCAATAAAAAAAGATAACATTAATAGAAATTCTGTTTGTAAACTTAAGTGATTTTTTAATAAATAACTATATTCAAAAGTTAATATACCAGTTAATGTTTGATTTAAAAAAACTAAAGATAAAATTCCACATAACATTAATAAACCGCTAGATTGAGTATAAATAAAAAATTTAGTAGCAGCTTTAATACGACTATGTCCTTTGATTCCTTTATGTCCCCATAAAGAGATTAAAAAATACATAGGTATTAACATAATTTCCCAAAATAAAAAAAATAAAAACATATCTACAGATAAAAATACTCCAATAACTCCACTTAAAATCCATAATAAGTTTAAATGAAAAAAACCATGCCATTTTTTAACTTCATTCCAAGAACATAAAACAGCCATTATTCCTAATAATCCAGTAAGATTAATCATTATTAATGATAATCCATCTATTGCTAAATGGAAATGTATTCCAAATCTTGGTATCCAATTTAATATAAATTCTGAGATCCATAAAGGATATATAAATGATATTTTATCATTTAAATGATATATATATAAAATATATTCTAAAATTGATATAAAAAAAATACAACTAATAGAAATCAGAGATATCCAACGAGGTAATTTAAAATTTATTTTTTCACTTTGCCAACAAATTATACCACTAATAAAAGGAACTAATATTAACCAAGGTAATAACATAAGAAAATTTCCTAATTATATTTTTTATTATTATATATATAAATTTAATTTTATTATTTAATTAATTATTAATTAATATTATTAAATATATAATAATTAGTATTAATCCTAAATACATTGTTGATACATACCAACGAATATATCCACTTTGACTTATTAATAATATTTTTCCTGTTTGATTTATAATTTTTATTATTAAAAAATCTATGAATTTAGAAATAGGATCATTTTTGATAATTGATAATATATTTATAAAAATATTTACAAAAAATTTTTTATAAAAAAAATCTATATAACATCCATTTAAAAAAAAATGATTTATAAAATAAAAATTATAACAATAATTTTTAATAATTTTTTTAATAAAATTTTTATTTTTAATATAAAAAAAATATGAAATAAAACTTATTATAAATATAAAAATGGATATTAATCCTAATATATGATAATAATTATGATTAATTAATAATATTTTATTAGGTAATAAAAATTTTTTTTTAATTGGTAATATTTTTATTCCAATATAACTTGATAATATACTTAGTATTATTAATGGAAAATTATGTGTAAAATAATTTTTTCGTATAGTAATAGAAAAAATATTTTTTTTACCATAAAATATAGTATAAAACATACGTATAATATATAGAGAAGTAAAAAAACTACCCATTATACCAATAATAAATAAAAAAATATGTTTATTTATTATAATTTCATATAAAATTTTTTCTTTAGTAAAACTACTCATAGTAATAAAAGGTAAAGATACTAAAGATATAGAACCAAATAAAAAACAATAATATATCAAAGGAGAATATCTTTTTATTCTTCCTATTTTAAATATATTTTGTTCATTTTTACATGAAGTAATAATAGATGCAGTACATAAAAAAAGTAGTGCTTTAAAAAAAGCATGTGATATTACATGGAATAAAGCAGCATACCATGAATTAATTCCTAACGCTAAAAACATATAACCAATTTGACTCATAGTAGAATAAGCTAAAATACGTTTAATATTATTTTGAACTAGAGCAGATAATCCAGATAATAATAATGTTATTGAACCAATAATACTAATTAAAAAAAGTATATTATTATTCATCAAAAATAATATATTATTGCGTAAAATTAAATAAATCCCAGCAGTAACCATAGTAGCTGCATGTATAAGTGCAGATACAGGAGTTGGTCCAACCATAGCATCTATTAACCAAGTATTTAATGGAAATTGAGCAGATTTACTTAATGCTCCTATAATTAACATTATTGATATTATTTTTAAATAATATGATTTATAATAAATAGGAGATGATGTTATTAAATTTGATATTTCTAAAAAATTAAAAGTATTAAATATTTTAAATATTAAAAAAATACCAATAATTAGAAAAATATCACTAAAACGAGTTATCAGAAATGCTTTTATAGCAGATAAACCATTTGAAGATTTTTTATAAAAAAATCCTATTAATAAATAAGAACATACTCCAACTCCCTCCCAACCAAAAAACATTAAAACAAAATTATTAGCTAAAATCAATAATACCATATTTGCAATAAATAAATTAGTATATGCAAAAAATTTAGAATATTCTTTTTCATTTTTCATATACCAAATAGAAAATATATGTATAAAAAAACCTACCCATGTTATAAGAACTAACATAGTTAAAGATAACATATCTAAATAAAGATCAAAATTAATATATAAATTATCAATATTTAATATTTTCCATAGAGATTGTTTATATGAAAAAATTCCATTTTTAATAAAAATATATCCTATTATTGATGCAATAATTGCACTTATTCCTATAGAACTAACTCCAATTATTGAAATTTTATTTTTGTTAAAATAATTTGGGAATAATGATAAGATTAAAAAACTAATTAATGGTATTAAAATAATTAAAAAAAGAAATTTCATCCATTCATCTCGCTAATTGAATCAATATTAATATTATTTTTATAATAATATAATTTAATTAATAGAATTAAACTTACACAAATTTCTATAGCTGATATACTAATTGATATTATATACATAATTTCTCCTTCCGTTTGTTTCCAATAATTACCAGAAATTATACATGATAATGCAGAAGCATTTATCATTATTTCAGTACAAATTAAAATATATAACATATTACGTCGAATTATTATTCCAGTTAATCCAATAATAAATATTATAATTATAAACATTAAAACATGATATAAAGGAATCATTTTATATTCTTCTTTTATTTTTAAATATTTAATAATAATTTTAATTAATTTTTCTTTTTCCTATATGTAAAACAATGATTATTCCTGATAGTAAAAGTATTGATACTAATTCTACAATAATTTTATATTGTGTAAATAAATTTATACCAATATCTTTTATACTAATAAAATTAGTAGTGATATATTTTTTATTATATAAATTACTTAAAATATAAAAAATTAGTATTAAAAATATTAAAGTTAAAAATAAAATAATTATTAAAAATAATATTTTTTTTAAAAAAAATTTTTTTTCTTCTAATTCAATATTTTTATAATTTAAGAACATTAAAAAAAATATAAATAATACAACAATTGCTCCTGCATATATAATAATTTCTAATGCACCAGCAAAATAATCTCCTAAAATAAAAAATATACATGATATTGAAATTAATGAAATTAAAAAATATAATAATGTATAAATAGGATTAATACTAATAATAATTAAAAATGTAAAAATTATTGATATACATCCTAATATATAAAACATTATTTCCATACATAAGACCTTTTTAAAATTTAAATTATGGTAATATATTTTTTATATCTACTTCGATACTGGAATCTTTATTTATATTATTATGATTATTTTTAATATTGACTCCTGAAATATTATAAAAATTATATTTAATATCTTTTCCTTGATTATTAATTAACAAATTTTTTTTTTCATATATTAAATCTTTTCTATTAAATTCACATAACTCAAAATCTGGAATTAATTGTATTGCTCCCGTTGGACAAGCTTCTTCACAAAATCCACAAAAAATACATCTAGACATATTAATTCTGAAAAATTCAGGGTAAGATCGTCCATTTTTCTTTATTTTTTTTTTCAAAGTTATACAACCAACAGGACAAGAAACTGCACAAAGATTACAAGCAACACATCGTTCATTATTATCTGAATCAACTGTTAATATAATTCTACCTCTATATCTTGGTGGTAAATAAATTTTTTCTTCTGGATACATTATAGTCTCTCTTTTACTAAAGAGATTAATAAAAACTAAAAAAATACTTTTTACCTGACTTATTAAATCTATAAAAAATTTTATAATTTTCATAATTTTATTTTTTTTAAAAATATAGTTACTTAAATTTTACAATAAATGCAGTAATAATAAGATTAATTAATGTTAATGGTAAACATATAAACCAACTAAAGTACATTACTTTATCATAACGAGGTCTAGGTAATGACGCTCTTATTAAAAAAAATAATAATATAAATATTATAGTTTTAATTAAATACCATATTATAGATGGGAAAAAAGGTCCTAACCAACCACCAAAAAATAAAATTACTATTAAAGAAGATAATATTATTATATTAATATATTCTCCTACGAAAAAAAGACCAAATTTCATTCCAGAATATTCAATATGATAACCATCAACAAGTTCTTGTTCTGTTTCTGGTTGATCAAAAGGATGTCGATGACATAATGCTATAGAAGCTATAAAAAATGATATAAAACCAAAAAATTGAGGAATTATATTCCAATAATATTGATATTGATGATATACAATATCGAATAAATTAAAGGATCCTGTTTGACAAATAATTCCCATTAAAGATAAACCTAAAAAAATTTCATAACTTATTATTTGTGAAACTCCTCTAACTGTTCCTAATAAAGCATATTTATTATTACTAGCCCATCCTGCAAATAAAATAGAATAAACAGAAAGACTAGCCATCATAAAAAAAAAAAGTATTCCGATATTTAAATTAGATATCATTAATTGAGGAGTAATAGGTAATATAGCAAATACAGATAATAATGTATTAAAAGCTATAATAGGAGCAATATTAAATAATAATTTATTATTGGAAAAATTTGGAGTCCAATCTTCTTTAAAAATAATTTTTATCATATCTGCTAATATTTGTAAACATCCATATAATCCAACCCTATTAGGACCATAACGATTTTGAAATAAAGCTAATATACGTCTTTCTCCAAAGCTTAAAAAAGCACCACTTATTATTAATATTAATAACATAAATAATATTTTCAATAAAAATATTATTTTTATAGTTTTCAAAAAAGAAAATAAAATCATTTTAATACCTTTATTTTTTCGATAGTTTTTCCTAAAAAAGATAATGAAATTTCTTTTATTCCTAATGGAATACTAATTAATCCTGGATGTAAAAATTCTGAAATATATGCTTTTAATATAAAAATATTATTTAAACAATATAATTTAACTAGATTATTAGTTAAGATTCCTAATCTTATTGCATCTTTTTTATTAAAAAAAACATAATGATTACAAAAATATTTTTTTATTAAAAAAGATTTTTGTATTAAACTATTACTATTAAATAAAGTATGATGAATAGTAATTACTAATTTATTAGAAATGATAAATTTATTAATATAATTATTTTTAATATTAATTATATTATCTTTTTTTTTAGAAATTTTAAATCCTGAAGGACCATATTTATATGATATTCCTATTTCTTTTTGAAATTTATGTAATGATTGAGAAGAATTCCATCCAGGAGACCATAAAAATGGTATATGTGTACAATTAATATTTGAATTATAATTTCCTTCCATAGAAAAATTAAAAATAGTATCTTTATCTTGAGGTTGTTGTGGTTCATGTATATTATTATTAGATAATATTGACGTTCTTCCACTATATCTAATAGAAGATCTAGCAAATTTTCTATTATATACTTTATAAGTAGAAGCAGGTGCTGCTAAACTAATTCCATCCAATATTGGAATATATTTTTCACATTTTTTAATAACTTCATCTAAAGTAATATTTTTATTTAAATTATTTAATTTAGCATATATTTTATATATCCATTTCCAACTAGCTTTTCTATCATTATTTTTATCATAAAAAGAAGGTTTATAAACTTGAAAAAATCGTTGCGCTCTACATTCATTATTAATTACAGTACCGCTGCTTTCCATAAAATTTGATACTGGTAATATTATATTAGCTTTTTTCATAGTTTTAGTTAAAATATGATCTAATACAATTATATTAGGAATTTTTTTTAAAAAACTATTTAATTTATTTTTTTCTTCATAAAAATATAAATCATTTTCCATAACAATAATTGTATCTATATCTAGATTATTATTAGATTTATTTTCTATAAATAAATCATTTAAAGATTTACCTTTAATTAAACCAATTCCCATACTATTTACTTCATGTAGTACATAAAATAATCCTACATTTTTTCTTTTTTTATTTAATGCTTTAACAATAGAATAAGATGCAGAAATTAATTCTAAAGAACCGGATCCAGTACCAGAAATAATTAAAGGTTTTTTAGCATTTAATAATATTTTTTTTATTTTAAAAATTTGATTTTTTAATTTTTTATCATTTAAAATAATATTATTATTTTCAATATAATCTGCTAATATAAAACCAAATTGAGCTTGTTTTATAGTAGGTGCATAATAGTTCCATAAAGAAATATCGTCTAATAATGTTTTATCATTACTTGTTATAAACAATGGATTAATAAATTTATTTTTAAAATTTAAAATTGCATCAGCATTCCAATAAGGAATATTTTTATGATTAATATTATTTTTTATAGCTTGTCTAACTGCTAAAGCAACTCGGGGATTAGTATTACTTAAATCTTCTCCTAATATTAAAATAGCATCATAATTTTCTATTTCAGATAATGTAGGAAAATAAATATTAGTATTTTGTAATAATACTTTTATTATATAATTAATTTGTTTTTTTTCGTTTTCTAAAATACCTAAAAAAAAATTTTCTTTTCCAACTAATTCTTTAAGAAGAAAATTACTTTCTATACTTGCTCTAGAAGAGCCAATACCAATAAATTTTTTCGATTTTAATATTAAATTAGTAATTTTTTTAATAATTTTATTATCATTTAAAATTAATTTTTTATTATTTTTATAATATATTATTTTTATAGGATTATCTTTTAAGTAAGTATATCCATAACCAAAATAACCTTTATCACAAAGAAAATAATGATTTATTTCTTCATGAAATCTATTTTGTATACTAGATAATTTCCCATAACGTTCTCCAACAAAAATATTACATCCTAATGAACAATGTTGACAAATACTAGGTGCATATTGTAAATCCCATTTTCTTGAATAATTTATATTATAAGTTTTATCAGTAAAAACTCCTGTAGGACATATTTCAATTAAATTTCCAGAAAATGGATTTTCTAATATTCCGTCTAAATATCTACCAAAATAAATATTATCTTTTGAACCAAAAACATTAAAATCTTTTCCATCTGAATAATTTTTATAAAATCTTACACAACGATAACATGTAATACAACGATTCATTGTATGAGATATAAATGGTCCTAAATATTGATTTTTATATTTTCTTTTAGTAAAAGAATATCGACGAATATTATGACCTGTCATAACAGTCATATCTTGTAAATGACAATTACCACCTTCATCACAAATAGGACAATCATGGGGATGATTTAACATCAGTAATTCAAGTATTTTTTTACGAAAATTAATTGAATTTTTATTATTAATTGAAATATATGATTTTTTAATAGGTGTGGATATACAAGACATAATTATATGTCCATTTTTTTTTGTAGAACTATCATATTGTGTAATAGCACATTGGCGACATGAACCTATACTACCTAAAATTGGATGCCAACAAAAATATGGTATATTAAAACCTAAAGATAAACATATTTTTAATAAATTATCTTTTTCATTAACTTTATATAATTGACCTTCTATGTTGATATTAATCATAATATAAATTCCATAATATTTTTATTGAAGTAAATAAATATATTATCTCTCTTAAATAATATTTATAAATTTATTTATTTTTTATATAAAAAATATTTAATTAGCTATTCCATATTTAAATTCATTTAAAAAATATTTTAATGCACTATTTAATGGTTCCATAGCACCTGATGCATGTCCACAAAAAGGACCTCCATTTATTAATTGATTACTTATATCTTTAAGAAGATAAATATCTTTTTTTGATCCTTTTTTTTTTTCTAAATTATTTAATATTTTAACAATCCAAGGTAATCCTTCTCTACAAGGAGTACAAAAACCACAAGATTCTCTAGCAAAAAAAATTTCTAAATTTTTTACTAAAGATACTATACTAATACTAGTATCTATAGCTAGAGATATTCCTGTTCCTAGTCTACTACCTGCTTGGCTAATATTTATAAAATCCATAGGTAAATCTAAATGATTTTTTGTTAAAAAACCCGTTCCTGCACCACCTGGTTGCCACGCTTTAAATATAAATCCTTTTTTCATTCCTCCTGCATATTTTTCTAATATTAAACGAGCTGGTGTTCCAAAAGGTAATTCCCATAATCCAGGTATTTTTACGTTACCTGAAAAACCTAACATTTTTGTACCAGTATCATATATACTATTAGATATATTTTTATACCAAATAGGACCATATTTTATTATCCCAGGTATATTAAATATAGTTTCAACATTATTAATACATGTTGGTTTACCCCATAATCCTATTAAAGCAGGGTATGGAGGTTTTAAACGTGGATTAGCTCTTTTTCCTTCTAAAGAATTAATTAAAGCCGTTTCTTCTCCACATATATATCTTCCTGCTCCAGTATGGAGATATAAATCAAAATTAAAATTACTATTTAATATATTTTTACCTAAAAATTTAAAATTATAAGCTTCTTTTATTGCTATATTTAAAATTTTTGCACAATTTGTATATTCACCTCTTAAAAAGATATAGCCTTTATTAGCTTGAATAGCAAAAGCACTTATAATAATTCCTTCTATTAATTGATGAGGTATATGTTCTATTAAAAAACGGTCTTTATATGTTCCTGGTTCCATTTCATCAGCATTACATATAAAATAACGAATTTCATTATTATTAGTTTTCTGAGGGATTAAACTCCATTTTAATCCAGTATAAAAACCTCCTCCTCCTCTTCCTTTTAATTTTGATTTTTTAACAATATTAATTATATCTTCAGGAGTATTTTTTAATAAACTATCTTTTAAACTTTGATAACCGTCTTTTTTTATATATTTTTTTAAAAATATGGTTTTATTTTTGCAGATACGCCATGTTAGAGGATGTGTTTCTGGATTGGGATTTATTATTTTCATTAATATAATTATCCAATATTTGATCTATATAATTAATAGATAATGAAGTATAAATTTTTTCATTAATCATTATAACAGGACTATTTTCACAATGACCTAAACAGCATATAGGTATTAAAGTAAATAATTTATCAATAGTTGTTTGTCCTGGTTGTATTTTTAATTTTTTTTGAATATGTTTTAAAATTTTTTCATATTTTGTTATATAACAAACAATACTATCACAATATTTAATAACATATTTTCCAACTGGTGATCTAAAAATTTGACTATAAAAAGTTGCTATACTATCAATTTCAGCAGGATTTATATTTAAAATATCAGAAATAATTCTAATTATATCATTAGATATCCATCCATGTTTTTTTTGTAAAAATATTAATATTTCAATAATAGCCGCATTATTAGATTCATAATGATTTTTAATTTTATTAATTATTTTTAATTCTTTTTTATTTAAAAAAATATTTATGTTATTTTTCTTTTTCATAAAATTATATTTTAACGATCTACATCAGACATAACAAAATCAATACTTCCTAAGTATGTAATTAAATCTGATATTAAACTACCACATATTACAGATGGTATTTGTTGTAAATGAGGAAAACTAGGGGTTCTAATTCTAGTTCGATAACTTATTGAACTTCCATCACTAATTAAATAATAACTATTAATCCCTTTAGTAGCTTCAATCATCTGAAATGATTCATCAGCAGGTATTAATGGCCCCCAAGATACTTGAATAAAATGATGTATTAAAGTTTCTATATCATTTAACATCCTCTTTCTGGGAGGAGGTGTTGTTAAAGGATGGTCAACTTTATATTGTCCTTCAGGCATATAATTTAAACATTGCTGTATAATATGTAAACTTTGCCAAATTTCTTCTAATTTTAATAAAATTCTTGAATAACAATCACTAATCCTATTTCCTATAGGAATATCAAAATCAAAATTTTCATATCCAGAATAAGGACGCCATTTTCTAACATCAAAATTTAAACCAGTAGCTCTTAATCCAGTTCCAGTAATACCCCAAGATATTGCTTCTTGTTGATTATATATTGCTATATTTTTAGATCTAGATATTAAAATACTATTTTGTAGTGCTCCTTTTTTATATATATTCAATCTTTTAGGTAACCAATTTAATAATTTTTTTACTAAAAGATTCCATCCATTAGGTAAATCTTGTGCTAATCCTCCTATTCTAAACCAAGCAGGATGCATTCTAGCTCCTGTAATAGCTTCAATTATATCATATATTTTTTGTCTATCTGTAAAAACTAAAAATATAGGAGTCATTGCTCCTACATCTTGTATGAAAGTAGATAAACATAATAAATGACTATTTATACGAAATAATTCAGATAACATTATTCTAATAACTTTAATTCTATCTGTAACAATAATATTAGCTAATTTTTCTATTGCAAGAATATAAGGCATTTCATTTACACAACCACCTAAATACTCAATTCTATCGGTATATGGAATATAAGTATGCCATGTTTGTCTTTCAGCTATTTTTTCTGCTCCCCTATGATGATAACCTATTTCTGGTATACATTGAATAATTTTTTCTCCAGATAATTTTAATATTATTCTAAATGCACCATGTACAGAAGGATGATTAGGACCTAAATTAAGGTACATATAGTCATTTAATTTATTTTTTGTTGATAAATTATAATTTTTAGGATTAAATTTAGTTGATTCAATATCTGTTTTATATTTTTTTTTTGTTAAAAAATAAGGAGGAGATTCAGTAGCTCTGGAAGGAAAATCCTTACGTAATGGATAACCATAATTCCAATTTTGAGGTAATAATATATGTGATAAACAAGGATGATTAATAAAATTAATTCCAAACATTTCCCATATTTCTCTTTCATACCAATTAGCATTTTTAAAAATATTAGTAATAGTATTTACATTTAAAAATTTTTCTTTTAAAGGAATTTTTATAATTATATCTGAATTTCTATTAATAGATATTAAATAATAAAACAATGAAAAATCCATTTTTTTCATTAAAAAAAATTTATTATAATGTAATCTTTCATCTACTCCATGCATATCGTATAACATATTATATGGATTTTTAATTTGAGAAAAAAATTTTATAAATTTAATTAAATCTTTTGCTCTAATCCAAATAGTAAGAGGAATTTTATTATTAATATTATTTTGTATAATAAAATCTTTAAAATTAAAAGTATTATTTAATTCATCTAATATAGGTTCTATATTTGTTTTAAAAAAAGATTTATTATGTATATCTCCTATTTTTTCAACTACATTATCAAAAAATTTATTCATAAATAATAACCTTACTATAAGTAGTATTTTATATTATATATTTTTTATTGATTTAAATTTAATATTTTTATTATGAAAAAATTTATTAGATGATTTTAGTTTAGCTTTATAAATACCTTGATCTCCTACAACCCAAGATAAAGGACGTCTTTCATAATTAATAGATTTTTGTAATAATAATAATGCTTGAATATATGATTCTGGTCTAGGAGGACATCCAGGTATATAAATATCTACAGGTAAAAATTTATCAACTCCTTGTACGACAGAATATATATCATACATTCCTCCAGAATTAGCACAAGATCCCATAGAAATTACCCATTTTGGTTCTAACATTTGATCATATAATCTCTGTATAATAGGTGCCATTTTTAAAAAACATGTTCCTGCTATTACCATGAAATCAGCTTGTCTTGGAGAAGCTCTTAATACTTCTGAACCAAAACGAGAAATATCATTAATAGATGTAAATGATGTAGTCATTTCAACATAACAACAAGATAATCCAAAATTATAAGGCCATAAAGAATTTTTTCTTCCCCAATTAATAATTTGATGTGTTATTTTTTTTAAATTACCTAAAAAAATATTTTTACTAATTTGATCATTTAATGGATCTGTATTAATATTTTTTCTATCTTCTAAAGGATAGGTTTTTTTATTATTTTTAATTTTATTTAGAATATATTTCATTTTTTATTATTTATTTTATATTTTAATGTAATCATATATTTTTATATTTCCAATTTAGAGCTTTCATTTTAAATAAATAAAATAAAGTAATTAAAATAGTAAAAATAAATAGAATTCCTTCTATAAAACCTTCTAATTCTATAATTTTAATAGAAATAGACCATAAATATAAATATAAAGATTCAATATCAAAAATTATAAAAAATATTGCTATTAAATAAAAATTAATATGTATTTTTATTTGAGCATTTTCGTAAGAAAAAACTCCAGATTCAAATGGTACTTGTTTACCTAAATTATATGATCGTCCTCCTAAAAAAAATGATATTAATATCATTATACAACTAATAATAATAGCAAAAATTTGAAAAATTATAAAATATTCATGATTATAAGTTAATTTATTTATTAACATAATTAATTTTCTTTATTTTAAAAAAAAAATTTAATTTATATTATATAATTTTTTATTAAAAATTCTTTTAAATTAGAAAAATTATTAGATAATATATGAGATAAATTTTTTTTTTTCATACAATTAATTAAAATACTAGGTAATATTATTTTTTGATTTAAAGTATTATAAATATAATCTTGAAATTTAGCTGGATGAGCAGTACCAAGAAATATATTAAACGTATCTTTTTTAAAAATTTGAGATTTTAGTGCACAAAAACTTACAGCTGAATGAGGTTCTAAAATATATTTATATTTATTATAAACATTTTTTATTGTTTCAGTTGTTTGTATATCTGTAATAGAATTAGATTCTAATTTTTTTAAATTCCAATTATTTTTGTTAAAAATTTCTATAACTCTAGGCCAATTGTTAGGAATACTAACATCCATTGCATTAGATAATGTTGATATAGTTTTTTTAGGTTTCCAATATCCTTTTTTTAAATATCTAGGTATTGTATCATTAATATTAGTTGCTGCAATAAATTTATATATAGGTAGTCCTATTGTTTTAGCTATTAATCCAGCAGTTAAATTACCAAAATTTCCACTAGGAACTGAAATAATTATTTTTTTTTTTCTTTGATTTAAAGGAATTTGAGCATAAGCTTCAAAATAATAACATATTTGTGCTATTAATCTACTAATATTAATTGAATTAGCAGAATTTAAACATAATTCTTTTTTAAGTTCTTTATCATTTAAAACTTGTTTTATAAGTTTTTGACAATCATCAAAATTACCTTTAATAGCAATTGTTTTAATATTATCTCCTAATGTACAAAATAATTTTTCTTGTAAAATAGAAATTTTTTTATAAGGATATAATATTATTACTTCAATATTTTTCATATTATAAAAAGCATGAGCAACAGCAGCTCCTGTATCACCAGAAGTTGCAGTTAAAATAATAATTTTACTTTTTTTGTTAAAAAAATTTAGCATTTGTGCCATAAAACGAACACCAAAATCTTTAAATGCTAAAGTAGGGCCATAAAATAATTCTAAACAAGCAATATTTTTATCAATTAATTTTAATAATAATGGAAAATTAAATGCTTTTTGTATCTTTGTTTTTAAAGTTTCTAATAAAATTTCTTTTTCATTTAAAAATAATGATATTATATAACTACTTCTATCTATAAAATTTAGATCTAATAGATCTTGAATTATTTTATTATTTAATTTAGGTAAATTCATAGGAAAAAATAAGCCTTGATTTTTTCCTAAACCTATTTTTAATACTTGACTAAAATTTTTATTTTCTTTATGAAAATTAAGATTATAAAATTTCATTTTTTCTCCATAATTTGAGTACCTATATTATTAATTTTACATATATAAACAAAACCTGTATTATTTTTTAAATAATTTTTTTTTAACCAATTAACCATTGTATATGCAGTATTTAAATTATTAAAAATACTAAATATAGTAGGTCCTGATCCTGATATACCATAACTTAAAGCACCTAATTTTTTTGATGTATAAGAAATTTGTTCAAAATTAGGTATAAATGATTTTCTATATGGTTCGGCGATAAAATCTTTCATTAATTTTGATGCTAATAACTCTTGTTTAGTATGACTAGCATGAATAAATCCAGCTAAATATTGACTTTGTTTAATAAAAATCTTTTTTTTATATAATTTTGGTAAAATTTTTCTAGAACAAAAAGTAGATAATTTAATTCCAGGATATGCAATAACCCAAAACCAATTTTTAAAAACTGGTATATTTTGAATAATTAAATTATTTTTATTTATAATTAATATTAGTTTCATTCCACCTAATAAACAAGGTACTATATTATCAAAATGTATATTTCCAGATAAAAATCCTTCTAATTCTCCCATTAATTTTAATAAATCAGTATTATTTAATGGATTATTACAAAATAAATTTATTCCTTTTAAACAAGCAACTATAGAACATGCACTAGAACCTAGTCCTGATGCAACAGGAACATTTTTTTCTAAAATAATTTTTAAAGGAATTATTTTCTTAATTTTGTTACAAAATTTTTTCCAACAATGAAAAATAATATTTTCATTATTATTTTTAGGTAAATCATTTAAAAATTGACCTTTATTAATTAAAATAAATTTATTAGATGAAGAAATTGTTATTAAATCTCCTAAAATTCCTCCATCAATTCTAGATAATGCTATTCCTAATGTATCAAAACCTACATTAATATTACCAATAGAAGCAGGAGAATAAATTTTAATCATAAATAATAATTCCTTATTTTTTAATTAAATTAAACGTAATAAATCAGTTAATACTCCTGCTGCAGTTACGTTATTACCAGCACCATATCCTCTTAATATTAATGGATATGGTTGATAATAATTAGTATAAAAAGCAAAAGAATTTTCTCCATCTTTTATTTTAAAAAAAGGATGATTATTATCAATTTTTATAATTTTTATTTTACATATACCTTTTGAATTTATACTACCAATATAACGTAATACTTTATTTTTTTTTTGTGCTTCTTTTATTTTTTTTTCGTAAATTATATCTAAATCTGATAAAGAATTAAGAAATTCTTTAATAGAATTTTTTTTATTAAAAATATTATTAGGTATAATAGATTCAATATTAATATCATTTAATTCTATATTAAAACCTATTTCTCTAGCTAATATGAGTAATTTTCTAGCTACATCTATTCCTGTAAGATCTATACGAGGATCTGGTTCTGTAAAACCCATTTTTTGAGCCATTATTATTGATTTAGATAAAGTAATTCCTTCTTCTAATTTACCAAAAATAAATGAAAGTGAACCAGATAAAATACCAATAAAGCTATTAAATTGGTCACCTGTTTTTAATAAATTTTGTAGAGTATTAACAACTGGTAATCCAGCTCCAACATTTGTTTCATAAAAAAATTTTAAATTTAATTTTCTTGCTGTAAAACGTATTTGATTATAATATTCTAATGTAGATGAATTTGCTTTTTTATTAACAGCAATTATATTAAATCCATAATTTAAAAAATTAATATACTGATCTGCAATTTTTTGTGAAGAAGTACAATCAATAATTACAGGATTAATAAATTTATATTTTTTAAAATTTTGTAATAAATTTTCTATAGTATTATTATTAAAATAATATTTAATTTCTTTTTTCCAATTTTTTATATCAAGACCATCTAAATTTATTAAAGAATATTTTGTATTTAAAATACTACAAATTTTTAAATTAATATTTTTATTTTTAAAATAATGTTTATTTTGATAAATTTGTTGTAAAAGAGTACTCCCAATACTTCCAGTACCTATAATAAAAATCTCTAATATTTTTTTTTTATGAAATAATATTTTATGCGTTATTTTTATAATATTTTTAGCATATTTTTCTTGGATAGCAACAGTAATATAATTTTGAAAAATATTTTGTGATATAGCTAATATATTAGTTTTTGTTATTTTTAAAATATTTAAAAATTTTGAAATTATATTTATAGAATAATTAATTTTATTATTTACTAATGTAATTAATGATAAATTTTGAATAATCTTGAATTGTTTGATTAAATTACATTTTAATTCTAAATAAAATTCTTCTTCTAATAGTAATTTTAAAGTATTTAAATTTTTATTTAATAAAAAAATATTAATATTACAATCCTCAGAAGATTGAGTAATAAAATAAATAGGCATTTTTAATTTAAATATAAAAAATAGTATTCTTGCTATAATATTTTTAATTTGTTTATTTTTATCACCACTAATATTTAACATTGATATATTTTTTAATTCTGTGATTCCTTTTATTTTTGGTAATGAATATTGATTAATATTAAAATTATTAATTAAAGTTCCATTAGATTTTGAATTCATTATATTTTTAATAATACAAGGTATATTATTTTTTAACATTGGAGCTAAAGTTTTATAATGAATAACTTTAGCTCCAAAATATGATAGCGTAATAGCTTCTTTATAAGTAATAAATTTTAATAATTTTGTGTTTGATATTATATTAGGATCCGCAGTATGCATACCATCAACATCAGTCCAAATTTCACAACACTTAGCTTTTAAGCAAACAGCTAATACTGCAGCTGAATAATCAGAACCATTTCTACCTAATAATACAATTTCATTTTTTTTATTAACAGCAGAAAATCCAGGCATTAATATTATATCAATATTTAATAAATTAATTTTTTGAATATTTTTAAAAGTTATAGAAATATCTACTGTTGATTCTAAATAATTTCCATATGCTAATAAATACTTTTTAGGAGAAATTATAAATATTTCATATTTTCTTATCTTTAATAAATATTTTAATAAAATAATAGAAAATTTTTCACCTTGTGATAAAATTTTTGCTTTAATTATATCTGGACAATTATTAATTAAATTAATACCATATAATAATTTTTTTATTTTATTAATAATTTTACTTATATTATTATTTATAATTAAAATGTCTAAATTTTTTATTCTTTTTTTTAAATTATTAATTAAATTTATAAAAAAATATTCTATATATATAATATCTTTTTCATAATTTTTTTTTTTTATAGATTTTTCTATCATTACTTCTAAAATATTTGTAATAGTTGCAGGAGCAGATAAAACAACAGCTATTTTTTCATCTTTTAGATAAAGACTAACTATATTAGTTACTAATAAAAATCTTTCTGCATTCTTTAATGATGTACCACCAAATTTCAATACTCTCATATTGTGAAACCTACCTAAAATTTTAAAATATAAAAATATGAATAATTATACATTTATAATTTTTATAAAATAAATATATAATAATATTATTATTAATGTAATTAAAATATTTAATTTATTTATATTTTCATATAAATAGATAATTAAAGAAAATTTTTAATTTATGTACAAAAATTTTTATTTATAATTTAAAATTACAAGTAATTTATAATAAATTAAAATTTTTTATATAAAATTTAAATATTTAAAAATAAATAATAAATATAAATTTTAAGTTTTTATTGTTTTTATAAAAATATCTTCAATATTTTTTATATTTTTATATAAAAAACCTTTTTTACCTTTTACTGAATAAAAATTTTTAAATTCTTTATATTTTAATTTAAATTTTTTATTATTTGTTTTTATATAAATTATAGAATTTTTATTAATAAAAAATATCCATTTTAAATAATCTTTATTTTGAAGAAAATCTTTATTATCAATAAAAATTAATCTACTACCTTTACCACGAGATAATTTTGGTATTTCATCTATAGAAAATATTAAAAATTTATTTAAAAAAGATACAGTTAATATTTTATCATTTTTATTTTTAATTACTAAAGGAGGTAAAATTTCAGAGTTATCTGATAAAATAATAGATAATTTTCCATTTCTATTACATGCTATTAAATCATTAAATTTACATATAAAACCATAACCAGAACTTGCAGAAAGTATAATTTCTTTATTATTTGATTCCATTAATAAACTTTTAATTATAGATCCTTGTGAAATATTTAATTTTCCGTTTAAAGGTTCTCCTTGACTACGAGCAGCAGGTAAGGAAATTGAATCAATACTATAACTACGTCCTTTAGAATCTAAAACTACTATCATTTGATTTTTTTTACCTTTTACAGAAATAAAAAAAGAATCTCCTGATTTATAATTAAGATTTAATGGATTTATAGTATGTCCTTTTGCACACCTTATCCATCCCATTTTTGATAAAATAATAGTAATAGGTTCACTTAAAATTAACTCTGATTCATTTAATAATTTTGCTTCTTTTCTTTTTTTTAGCATTGAACGACGATTATTATAGTAATTATTAGAAGCTGATAATATTTCTTCTTTTAATAAAAAATTCATTTTTTTTTCTGAAAATAATATTTTTTCAAGATTTTTATGTTCTGTTTCTAATTTTTTTTTTTCATTTATTAATTTTTTTTCTTCTATAAAAGAAATAGAACGTAATTTGAAATTAAGTAAGGTTTCTACTTGTAAATCAGTAAGATTAAATTTTTTTTTAATAATAAATTTAGGATCTATGTTTAAACGAATAATCTTTATAAATTTTTCTAAATTAGAATAAACAATTAATAATCCTGTTATTATATGTAATCTTTTACTTATTTTATTTAGATGAAAATTTAAACGTTTTTTTACTATTTTACGTCTAAATAAAATCCATTCTGATAATATTTCTATTAAATTTTTTACAGCTGGTTTATTATTTAAACCTATCATATTTAAATTAATACGATAACTTTTTTCTAAATCAGTAGTAAAAAATAAATGATGCATAATTTGTTCAATCTTTAAATAATGAAAATTATTACGGATTATAATAATTATTCGAGTAGGATTTTCATAATCAGATTCATCTCTTATTTCTTCAATCATTGGTAATTTTTTATTTCTCATTTGTGTAGTAATTTGTTCTATAATACGTATTCCAGAGATTTGATAAGGTAATGCTGTAATAATTACGGAATTATTTTCAATTTCCCATACAGCTCTTAATTTAATAGAGCCTCTACCTTTTTCATATATTTTATATATTTCTTCTTTAGAAGTAATAATTTCACTTCCTGTTGGAAAATCTGGTCCTTGAATTATATTCAAAAGTTCACTTAATTTAATTTTAGGATAATCAATTAATTTTATTATAGCATGGGATACTTCTTTTATATTATGAGGAGGAATATCTGTTGCCATTCCTACTGCTATTCCAGAAGCTCCATTTAAAATTATGTTTGGTAAACATGCAGGTAATATTTTAGGTTCTAACAATGTCCCATCAAAATTAGGAATAAATTCAACAGTACCTTTTTCTATTTCATTTAATAAAATATCTGAATATTTTGATAAACGAGATTCTGTATATCTCATTGCTGCAAATGATTTTGGATCATCTTGAGATCCCCAATTACCTTGTCCTTCTATTAAAGGGTATCTATAAGAAAAAGGTTGAGCCATTAAAACCATTGCTTCATAACATGCAGCATCACCATGAGGATGGTATTTACCTATAACATCTCCAATTGTTCTAGCTGATTTTTTAAATTTACATGAATATTTTAATCCTAATTCAGACATGGCGTATATAACTCTTCTTTGAACTGGTTTTAATCCATCCCCAATATGGGGTAATGCTCTATCTGAGATTACATAAATAGAATAATTTAAATAAGCATGTTCTGCGAATTTATATAATGATATTGATTCTATTATATTTTTTTTTTTTAATTTATTCATTTATTATTATTCCTAATAAAAAATTTTTTATATAAATTATTTTTTTATTATAAATAAACTTTAAAATATTTTAACTATAAAAATAAATAAATCTTATTTTTCTTTAAGTTTAAAATATAAATTAAATTGAATTTTATAGAATAAATATGTTATTTTTATGCAATAATATTTTATTTATGGATATTTTTTATGCAAAAAAATAATTTTAATAATAAAAATTATTTAATAACTCCAAAAGAATTAAAAAATAAATTACCAATATCTCAAAAAATAAAAAAACAAGTATTAATTTCACGTAAGATTATATCAAATATTATTTTAGGAAAAGATTTTAGAATATTAATTATTTGTGGGCCTTGTTCTATACATAATATTAAAGAAGCACTAGAATATGGTAAATATTTAAAAAAAATTTTTTCCAAAATTAATAAAAATATTTATCTTATTATGCGAGTATATTTTGAAAAACCTAGAACAATTTTAGGTTGGAAAGGCTTAATTAATGACCCATACATGGATAATACTTTTAATATAAATGAAGGATTATATTTAGCACGTAAATTATTAATTCAATTAGTTGAAAATAATATTTTATTAGCTACTGAAATTTTAGATCCTAACACATCAAAATATTTTGATGATCTTTTAAGTTGGATAGCAATTGGAGCACGTACTGTTGAATCACAAATACATAGGGAAATTGCTTCCTTACTTCAAATTCCTGTTGGTTTTAAAAATAATACAGATGGTAATATATTTTCTGCTATTAATGCAATTCAAACTTCTTCTCAAGAACATAATTTTATAAGTTTAGATGAAAATGGTAAAATTTGTATAGTTAAATCTACAGGAAATAAAAATTGTCATCTTATTTTAAGAGGTGGTAAAAAACCTAATTATTATAAAAATAATATTATAGAATGTGAAAAATTTTTATTAAATGTAGGATTAAAATCTAAAATAATGATAGATTGTAGTCATGGAAATTCTAATAAAGATTTTAAAAAACAAATTTTAGTTATTGAATCTATTATTTCACAAATTAAAGAAGGTAATACTTCTATTATGGGTATAATGATAGAAAGTTATATTCATGAAGGAAATCAAATTTTAAATATTAATAATTCTAAAAAATTAAAATATGGTGTATCAATTACAGATGAATGTATAAATTTACAAACAACACAAGATATTTTATATAAAATAAATCATGAATTAGATTCAATACTTAAACTACGTTTATTATAAAATAATGTTAATTAAATATAATTATTAAAAAAATATGTTAAATAAAATAAATTTGTTACGTAATAAAATTGATGTTCTAGATTTAGAATTATTAGATATTTTAGTAAAAAGATTAAAAATAGTAAAAAAAATAGGATTAATAAAAAATAAATATGGATTGCCTATATATGTACCAAAAAGAGAAAAAGATATAATTAATTTAAAAAGGGAAGAAGCAAAAAAAAAAGGAATATCTCCTGATTTTATTGAAGATATATTATATCTAATAATGAATGAATCATGTTTACATGAACAATTAAAAACATTTAAAAAATTAAAACCTGATTTTTCAAAAATATTAATTATTAGTAATAGTAAAATAGGTCTATTATTTAAAAAAATGTTAACTATGACTGGATATGATATCAAATATATAAAAGAAGAAAATTTAAATATTAATAATGATATAAATTCTATATTTGTTAATGTAAAAATGATTATTATTGATATATCAAAATTTTTTTTTAAAAAATTAATAAAAAAATTATTTCTTTTACCTAAAAATTGTATTTTAATTGATTTATCCCCTATAAAAGAAATATCAATAAAAAAAATATTAGAAGTATATAAAGGACCAGTTTTAGGTTTATATCCATTATTTAATTATCAGAAAAATATTTTAAAAGAATCTATAATTTATTGTCATGGTCGTAAAAAAAAAAAATACGATTGGTTTTTGAAACAGATGGAGATTTGGGGTTTAAAAATTCATTATATGACTCTAATAGAACATGATAAATATATTTTTTTTATAGAGTCATTAAAATATTTTTTTACTTTAATATATACAACTTTTTTAATAAAAACAAAAATATCATTAGATAAAATTTTAGTTTTATCTAAACCTATTTATTATTTAAATTTATTTATTTTAGAAATTTTTTCTTCACAAAATCAATTATTATATATTAATTTAATTTCAGAATCTGAAAATAATACAGAAAATATTAAAAAATATTTAGATTATATAAACAATTTAATGATTTTAATTGATGAAAATAAAATTATAGAAATAAAAAATATTTTTAATAAAATTAAAGATTTATTAAAAGATAATATAAAAAATTTTAAAAATAAATATAAAAAAAATTTTTTTTTATATAAATCTTAATAATAGTAGAATTATTTAAACACTTAATATGTATACATACATATTAAGTGTTTAAATAATTATTTATTATATAAATTTATTTTGTGATACGAATTTTTTAAAATTTTTTTAACTAAATTAATTTCTCTACTATTAGGATAGTTTTTCAAAAAAATTAAACATCTATTAATTGTTGCTATATATATTTTTTTTTTAAAATAAAATTTAATAATACTTAATTCAAATTTTTCTACACGTTCTTTCATAAAAATTAATTTTTTTTTTAAATATTTTGTATAAATACTATTAGGATAATTTTTAATAAATATTTCTGTATCATTAATAGCTAATTTAGTATAAAAAGGATTACAGTTTATTCTATTTATTCTGAAAAAATTTTGTATTTCCGTATTTGTATCTAAAGATATTTCTGACATAATTCTAATATAAAGAACATAATTCATAAATGCAGAAAAACTATATGATTTAATAAATTCATTTGTTAATTCTAAAACATTTAAAAAATCTTTATTTATATAATTTAAATACATTAAATAAACCAAAATTTTTTCATTATATATATTATATGGATAATTTATATATAAATTACTAAATCTTATTAAAGCTTTATCATATTTTTTATCAACTAAAAATTTTATTGCTTCTAAATATCTTTGTTTTAAAGAATTATTTAAATCTTTTTCTTCTAAATAATTATTTAAATATTTTTGTTTTAAAGTATAATATTCACAATTAGTCGTAAATATTAATAATATACATATTATTATATTAATAAAAAAAATTTTATTTTTTGTAAAAAATTTCATTTTAAACTTTTAAAAAATTAATAATTTATATTAATATATACTAAATTTTTTCTTAAAATTCAAAATATAAAATATATGAAAGATATAAGTTTAACTTTAAAAGTTTGTATAAAATATGATAGAAAAAGATTAGATTTATTTCTCACTAAAAAAATTATACAATTTTCTAGATCACAAATAAAAAAAATTATATTAAATAATAATGTTAAAATAAATAATAATATTATAAATTTACCTAAAAAAAAATTTTTTTAGGAGATATAATTAAAGTTAATGCTTTTATTTTAAAAAAACAAATTAAATGGAAAGCACAAAATATATTTTTAAACGTAGTTTACGATGATAAATATGTTTTAGTTATAAATAAAACATCTAATTTAGTTGTGCATCCTGCAAATAAAAATATGAATAATACTATATTTAATTCTTTATTATATAATTATCCATATTTAAGAGATGTACCTAGAGCTGGTATTATACATAGATTAGATAAAAATACTACAGGATTAATGATTATAGCTAAAAATATTGATGTATATATGTTTTTAAAAAATGAATTAAAAAAACATAATATAATAAGAGAATATGAAGCTATTGTGAATGGTATAATTAAAAAAAATGATATAATAAATTACCCAATAAAACGTATATATAAAAAAAAAAATATTTATATGGATGTTCATCCATTAGGTAAAAAAGCAATAACAAAATATTTTATAAAAAATATTTTTAAAAATTATACTCACTTAAGAATTCAATTAAAAACAGGTAGAACACATCAAATTAGAGTACATCTATCATATATTAAACATAGTATTGTTGGTGATCCAGTTTATAATAAATATCAAAATATTTTTTTAATTAATAATTTTTATAAAAAAAGTATTAATAAAATAATTCAAAGACAAGCTTTACATGCTTGTTATTTAAAATTTATACATCCTTTTTATAAGATAAATATAAAATTATATTCAAAATTACCAAATGATATAAATAATTTAATTTATTTTTTAAAAAATAATGATATTTAAAATATTTAAAAAATTTTTAATTTAAAATAAAAAAAAATACATTAATTTTAAAAAATAATTTTATTAAAATAATTAATTAGTTTATAATGAAAAAATTGTAATCTTATATTTTATTTAATCAAAGGTAATAAAACTATGATAAATATAAAAAAATATATGTTATATTTTAGTATGCTATTTTTATTATTAGTTACATCTTCTAATAATTGCTTAGCATCTAAAAGACCACCCCAAATTCCTCTTTATGATATATTAACAAAAGAAGAACAACAATTACATGTAAAGGAATTTGGTAAAAAACCAGTTATAGTTGAATTTTTTTCATTTTTATGTCCTCATTGTTATGACTTTTATCAATATTTGAATAAAAAATCTTTAAAAATTAAAATACCAAAAAATGTAAAAATTATAAAAATTCATTATAGTAAAATGGGGCAAGAAGAAGGTTTATCTACTGTATTAGGTTATGCATGGGTTGTTGCAAAAATCTTAGATGTAGAAGATAAGATAATAGGTCCAATTTTTGATGGTATTCATAAAACTCAAATTATTCATGATTATAATTCTATAAAAAGAATTTTTATAAAAGCTACTGGTATTACTGGTAATATATTTGATGCTGCATGGAATAGTAATATAGCAAAAATATTATTTGAAAAAGAATATGATTTAGTTGAAAAACTTAATATACATTTAGTTCCTGATGTTTATATTAATAATAAATATGTAATAAATATTTCTTCATTATATAGTATTTATGATGATGATATTGCCCCACATTATATTAATTTAATAAGAAAACTTTTAAAAAATAAAATTTAATTTTAATAAAGTATATAAAATATATTTTTTAGTATATTAAAAAATATGAAAAAGAAAATAATTTTAATAGATGGATCATTTTACCTGTATCGTGCTTATTATGCTTTACCTAATTTAATTAATAATAAAGGATACCCTACAGGGGCAATATATGGTTTTATTAATATGTTTAATAAAATTATAAAAATGAATATAAATAGTTATTTTTTAATCATATTTGATGCTAAAGGAATATCTTTTAGAAAGAAAATTTTTAGTAAATATAAATCAACAAGAATAAATATGCCTGTGAATTTAATTATACAAATTAAACCTTTATTTAAAATTATACAGGCAATGGGATATAATGTTATATCAATAAAAAATATAGAAGCAGATGATATAATTGGCACTTTATCATTACAAGCAGAAAAAAAAAATTATTTTGTTTTTATTTTCAGTATAGATAAAGATATAGCTCAATTAGTTACTCAAAATATTAAAATAGTAAATCCTATTAACTATTCTATTTCTGGGCCGAAAGAAATATATAAAAAATATGGAGTATACCCGAAATTTATTAGTGATTTATTAGCACTAAGCGGTGATCCCATAGATAATATTCCTGGAGTTCCAGGAATAGGAAATAGAATAGGCCAAAATTTAATAAATAAATTAGGTGATTTAAAATATATTTATAAAAATATAAATTATATTGATAATATTAATTTTAGAGGAGGAAATAATATAAAAAAAAAACTTCTAAAATATAAAAAATTAGTTTTTTTATATCATAAACTAACAAAAATTAAAACTAATATTTTAATCAATATAGATAATTTAAATTTAAAAATGAAAACACAAAAAAAAAATTTAAAATACTTATTTAAATTATATAAATTTAATAAATGGATAAAGAATTTTCATTGTTAATTAGATATTTTAAAAAAAAATAATTAATAAAAAATTTTTATTTTTTAAAAAAATTTAATATATAAAATAAACTAAAAAATTTATATAAATAAAATTTTTTATTAAAATAAAAAACTATCTATATTTAAATCCTAATAGAATAATATAATAATTATAAAAATTATATTTAAAATATTAAAATTTAAATTAATTATATTATAATAATTAATTATTTTTTATATAATAAAATTAATTTTTTAATATAAAATATTAATAAAAAATTTAAATAATTAAAAATTATATTTTATTAGGATTTATTTTTTATGAAAAAAGTACGTAATATAGCTATTGTCGCTCATATAGATCATGGAAAAACTACACTAATAGATAGATTATTACAAGAATCTAATAATTTTAAAAGTATTAAAAATTCTTTTAAAAATCAAAATAATATAAATAGAATAATGGATAGTAATGAATTAGAAAAGGAAAAAGGAATAACTATTTTTTCAAAAAATACATCTATTTTTTGGAAAGATTATAAAATTAATATAATTGATACTCCAGGACATGCTGATTTTGGTGCAGAGGTAGAACGTATTTTATCAATGGTAGATTCTGTTTTATTATTAGTTGATGCTGTTGAAGGACCTATGCCTCAAACTAGATTTGTTACGTTAAAAGCTTTTGCCTATAAATTAAAACCTATTGTTATAATAAATAAAATAGATAGAAAATTTATTAGACCAGATTGGGTTATTAACAAAATATTTGATTTATTTGTTAATTTAAACGCTTCTGATGAACAACTTGATTTTCCGATAATATATACATCTGCTCTTAAAGGAACTTCTGGATATAATATAAATGAAATGAAAAATAATATGAATATCTTATATGAAACAATTATTAATCACGTTCCTTGTCCAAAGGGAGATATTAATAAACCATTTCAAATGCAAATATCTCAAATAGAATATAATAATTATATTGGAAATATTTGTATTGGTTTAATAAAAAGAGGAAAAATTAAAATAAATCAATATGTAACTTTTATTAAACATAATAAAATATTTAAAAAAGCTAAAATTTTATATATTATATTTAATATAGGTTTAAAAATTACATATGCTAATACAGCTAAAACAGGAGATATTATTGGAATTGCTGGTACAGGATTTGAAAAAATAAATATTTCTGATACAGTTTGTGATATTAATCACTATTCCCCCTTACCTCTATTAATTATAGAAAAGCCTAAAATTAGTATGTTATTTCATGTAAATAATTCTCCATTTACAGGTATGGAAGGTAAACATATTACATCTAATAAAATATTTGATAGAATTAATAAAGAATGTTTTCATGATGTTGCTTTACAAATTAAAAAAACTAAAAATAATAATATTTTTCATGTTTCTGGTAGAGGAGAATTACATTTAGTTATTTTGATAGAAAATATGAGAAAAGAAGGATTTGAATTATTAGTATCTAAACCTCAAGTTATATCTAGAATTATTAATGGAAAAAAACAAGAACCATTTGAAATATTAACTTTAGATTTTGAAAAAAACAAAAAAGGCAATATAATACAATTAATTAGTAAAAGGAAAGCAATTATAAATAATATTACTTTAGATGATTCTAATAATAGAATAATAATTGAAGCAGTTATTTCAAGTAAAGGTTTAATTGGTCTTAGAAATGAATTTATAAATATAACATCAGGTACTGGAATAATAAATTCTTCTTTTAGTCATTATGATGTAAATAATTATAATATAATTGGAGAAAGAAATAATGGTGTTTTAATTTCAAATAAAGAAGGTTATGCAGTTGCATTTTCTTTATATAATTTACAACCTAGAGGTAAATTATTTATTAATCCAGGAGAAAAAATATATGAAGGACAAATTATTGGAATACATAATAAACCTGATGATCTTGTTGTAAATTGCTTAATTAATAAAAAATTAACTAATATGAGAGCTTCAGGAAACGATAATTCTATTAATTTAATTTCTGTTAAAAAGATGTCATTAGAAGAAGCAATAAATTTTATTAATAATGATGAATTAGTAGAAATTACTCCGAAATCAATTCGTATTAGAAAAAAATATTTAACAAAATCCCAGCGTAAATTAAAACAAAAAATATAAAAATTTAATTTAAAATATTTTATATAATTTTATTTTTAAAATAATTATTGGAGCTGGGGGGATTTGAACCCCCGTCCAAAATTATTACACTTTCAGAACTACATGTTTAGTTTTATCTTATAAAATTCATTAATATAAACTGATAAAACAAAGTTATATATTATATATTCTAATATACTACTTTAGTATATTTATCTTAGATTAATTTATATACGATCTCTTTTATTTATGACCTATTTACTTTTCATCAAAGAGAAAATAATAAGTAATAGGGCTCCTACAGTTTTTTATGCTGCTAAAGCGTAATTTTGATTATTTGCAACTATTTTATACGGTTTTTTTACAAGGCCTACCGTACCTTGACATGCTCTTAGAGTTTTATAACTTTGTCAAATCCATAATCAGCCCCAGTAAAATTTTAAATATCTTTTTTTAAAAAACGTTTTTTATTAATATTCCATTCTTTATTTTTTAAAATATTTCTTTTATCGTATTTTTTTTTACCTTTAACAATAGCAATTTTTAATTTACACCAAGATTTTTTCCAAAATAAACCAAGTACGACAACTGTAAAGTTTTTTAAATTTATATAATTTTTTAATAATTCTATTTCTTTTTTTTTTAATAATAATTGTTTTTTTCTGTTAATATCACATTGAATGTGATTACAAATTGTTTCTAAAGGATTAATTTTTAAATTAAAAACATAAACATTATTATATAAAATACTTATGTAACTATTAATAATTGCTACTCTATTTAATCTTAAAGATTTTACTTCCCAACCTTTTAATATAATACCTGCATTTATTTTTTCTTTAATAAAAAAATCATAAAAAATTTTTTTATTAAGAATAATATATTTTTTTTTCCATTATAAAAAATTTTATTATTAAATATTATTAATTATAATAAATATATTTATTAAAATCAATATATATATTTAATTTAATAAAATATATATTTTTTATTTAAAATATATTTATAATTTTCATATAAAAGAATTTTTATTTAATAAAATAATAAGTAAATATAAATAATTTTATTAATTTAATTATTAATATTTGATAAATATTTAATAAAAATTTAATAATTTTTTTTTAATATTTATTATTATAAAAAATAATATATATTATTATCTACAATAAATATTTATTTTTAAAATCTATATAAAAAATTTATATAAGGATAACATATGAAAAATAATCAATTATTAAATGATATACAAGAAAATAATATAGAAAAAAAAAAAAATAATGATAAATTAAATGATATAAATTTAAATAATAATGTAAAAGATAAAAAATTTATTAATGAATGTGAAACAAAAAATACAATTAAGTTTCTTAAAAAAGAAAATAATAATTATAAACTTGAAATTATTGAACTTAAAAATAAAATTAAAAAAAAAAAAGATGATTTATGGGATTTAAAATTACGTTCTCAATCTGAAATTGAAAATATAAGACGTAGAGCTGCATTAGATATAGAAAAAGCTTATAAATTTTCATTAGAAAAATTTATTCATGAATTATTACCAGTAATAGATAATTTAGAAAGAGCTATAGAACTAAAAGTAAAAGAACAAAATCCTCTTAAATTATCTATTATAGAAGGAATTAAATTAACTTTAAAATCATTATTAGTTTTAATTAAAAAATTTGGTGTTAGTATTATAAATGAAACTAATGTACCTTTTGATCCATCTAAACATCAAGCAATGTCTATTCTAGAGTCCAATATAATTAAAGAAAATTATATTATAGAAATTTTACAAAAAGGATATTTACTTAATAAAAGATTATTAAGACCAGCTATGGTTATAGTAGCTAAAATAAAAAAAATTTAAAATATTAATTAAAATTAATTTTAATAATATGTTTATGTATTATAAAATAATAATAAACATATTATTATATATATATTTTTTTAAAATTTTATAAATATAAGGAATTATAAATGACTAAAATCTGTCAAATAACAGGTAAAAAAACTATAAAAGGTAATAATCGTTCTCATGCAATGAATGCAACTAAAAGAAAATTTTCACCAAATATTCATTATCATAAATTTTGGTTACAAAAAGAAAAAAAATTTATAACTATAAGAACATCTACAAAAGGAATGAGATTAATAAATAAAAAAGGAATAGAAAATATTTCTTTAAATAAAAAATAATAAATAATGGTATAATATTATGGCAAAAAAAAAACGTATTATAATTAAATTAGTATCATCAGCTAAAACTGGTCATTTTTATACTATTACTAAAAATAAAAAAAATATAAAAAAATTAGAAATTAAAAAATTTGATCCTTTTTTAAGAAAACATGTTATATATAATGAAAAAAAAATAAAATAAAAATATTTTTAGTTAATTTAATTGTAAATTAATATATTAATCAATAATGTTCCTTTTATTAAATAAATAGATCATTATTGATTATTTTTAATAAAAAATTTAGATTTTTTAAAATAAAAAAAATTTATTCAAATATTTTAGAATTTTTAAATCTTTTTTTAAATTGTTCAACACGTCCTTTAGTATCTGTTATTTTTTGTTTACCTGTATAAAAAGGATGACATATATTACAAACATCTAAATTTAATTCTTTATTATTTTTTAAAGTTGATCTAGTATTAATAATATTACCACAAGAACATTTAAAAGTAATTTTATTAAATTGAGGATGAATATTTTTTTTCATGAAATTACCAATAATATATTTTATATTAAAAAATTTATTTATTTTTATATTTTATAAATATATTTTTTTATTACAAGAGAATTTTTTATAAAAAAGATAAAAATTTTAAAATTATGAAAATCATTAAAGTAGCACTTAATAATTCTATTATATATAATACATTTGATTATTTATTACCTAAAAATATGTTTGTTTCTATTGGTAATAGAGTAATTATACCTATAAAAAAAAAACATTATATAGGTATAGTGGTAGAAATTAATAATTCTTCAAAAATAGCTATAAATAAATTAAAATTTTTATCTAAAATTTTAGATAAAAATTCACTTTTTAATTTTTTAATTTGGAATTTTGCAAAAAAAATTTCTCAATATTATAAATATCCTATTGGATCTATTTTATTTCAAATATTACCAATATTTTTAAGAAAAAAGAATAAATATATAATAAATTTAATAAGTAATATACAATTAAAAAAAATAAATTTCTCTAATAATATTAAAATATTAAAATTATATAATTTACAAAACATAAAAAAAGATAATTTTTCTTATGAAAAAGATAGAAATAATATTTTAGAATTTTTAAATAAAAGATATTTTCAAAAAAAATTTTTTGTTTGGATTACACAAGATAATATTATTATGCTTGAAAAAATTAATATTTATTTAAAAATTATAAAAATAATTATATCACAAAAAAAACAAATACTAATAATAGTACCTCAAAAATATTTTTTTATAAATTTATATCAATATTTTATATCTAAATTAGATATTTTAATTTGTTTATTATATTCAAATTTTACGGATCAAAAAAAATTATTGATATGGGAAAATATTAAAAAAGGTAAAATTTCAATTATTATTGGTACAAAATTTACTATTTTTACTCAATTTTCAAAATTAGGATTAATTATATTAACTGAAGAACATGATTTTATATATAAAAAAACAAATATATCCAGATATAATATTAGAGATATTGCTATTTTAAGAGCAAAGATAGAAAATATTCCTATAATATTAAGTTCTAAAACATTAAGTTTAGAAACATTACATAATATTAATACTGGAAAATTTAAATTTTTATTACAAAATAATAAAAAAATATTATATAAAAAATTTTTTAAATTTATAATTTTGGATATAAATAAAGAAATACTAAAATTACAAATATTTTCTAAAATTTTAATAAAAATGATGAAAATATGTATTCAAAATAATGAACAAATTATTATATATTATAAATATAAAGGATATTCAACATTAATTTTATGTAATTTTTGTCAAAAAATTTTAAAATGTAAAAATTGTAGTAAAAATTTTATTTTTTATAAAAAAACATGGAAATTATATTGTAAATATTGTAAAAAAAGTATTAATATGTTAAATTTTTGTCCATTATGTAAAAAAAATTTTTTTATCCCTATAGGAATAGGAATAGAACAATTAATTGAGTTATTAAATAAATTATTTCCTAAAATATTAATTTTAGATCTGAATAATAAAAATTTTTTAACAAAAATTATATTAATTAAAAATAATAAACCATTAATAATAATTACTTCTCAAATTTTATATAAACAATATTTTTCTTTTTTAATAAATAGTTTAATTATTTTTTTAAATGTAGATAATATTTTTTTTTCTAAAAATTTTCGAGCAACAGAATATTTTTCTCAATATATTTTTAATATATTAAATAATCATTTAAATAATAAAAAAAAAACCGTTATTATTCAAACATATTATCCACATAATGAAATTTTTAAAAAAATATTTAAAGAATATAATACATATTTTGATATTACAAATTTTATTTTAAAAGAAAGAAAAATAATGTTATTACCTCCTTTTACTCATCATATTATGATAGTTATAGAATCTCATAATAAAAAAATTTTATTAAATTTTTTAAATATATTAAAAAAAAAATTAATATCTAAATATATAAATGAAAAAAATTTTTTAATTATTGGCCCTTTATCTTTAATACAATATAAAAGAAAAGGATTATTTAGAAAACAAATTATTTTACAACATATTTTAAAAATAAAATTACAATTTATTATAAAATATATTTTTACTTTTATAAAAAAAATTACAAATTTTAATAAAATTAAATTAATAATTAATGTTGATCCAATAGAACTATAAATTTAAAAATAAAGTACTTAAATATGTTATTCAAAATATGGTATATAATTCTATGTATAATTTTAATAAATTTGATATAATAGTTATAGGTGGAGGTCATGCTGGTACAGAAGCTGCTATAGCTAGTGCTAAAATGAAAAAAAAAACTCTTTTAATTACAAATAACATAGATACAATAGGACAAATGTCTTGTAATCCTGCAATAGGAGGTATTGGAAAAAGTCATTTAGTAAAAGAAATAGATGCATTAAATGGAATAATGGCTACTGCAATTGATTATTCTGGAATTAATTTTAAAATACTTAATAGAAGTAAAGGACCTGCTGTTAGATCTACAAGAGCTCAAGCGGATAGAGAATTATATAAATCTCAAATAAAAATTCTTTTAAATAAACAAAAAAATTTATTTATTTTTCAACAAGAAGTAAAAAAAATTATAATTAAAAATTATAAAATAACAGGTATTGTTACTAAAAATAATGACATCATAAATACAAAAGTTGTAATTTTAACTACAGGAACTTTTTTAAATGGAAAAATTTATATTGGATTAAATAATAATTTTAATGGTGGAAGGATTAATGATTCTTCATCTATAGAATTAGCTAATTTTTTAAATGAATTACCCTTAACTAAGGGTAGATTAAAAACAGGTACTCCTCCCCGTATTGATAAAAGAAGTATTAATTTTTCTAAATTAGAAATACAAAACAGTGATAATCCTTTACCTTATTTTTCTTTTATTGGTAATAATAAACAACATCCTAAACAATTACCTTGTCATATTACATACACTAATAAAAATACCCATCAAATAATAAAAAATAATATTATAAAAAGTCCTATATATAGTGGTTTATTAAAAAGTACAGGACCTAGATATTGTCCATCTATTGAAGATAAAATTATTAAATTTCCTGATAAAAAACAACATCAAATTTTTTTAGAACCAGAAGGTATATTTAACTATGAAATTTATCCTAATGGAATTTCTACTAGTCTTCCATTTAATATACAACTCTTAATTATAAGATCTATTAAAGGTTTAGAAAATGCATATATTACAAGACCTGGATATGCTGTAGAATATGATTTTTATGATCCTAGAGGCTTAAAACCAACAATGGAAAGTAAATTTATAAAAAAATTATTTTTTGCAGGACAAATTAACGGAACTACTGGTTATGAAGAAGCAGCTGCACAAGGATTAATAGCAGGATTAAATGCATCTCTTTTAATTGATCATAAAGATACTTGGTATCCATCAAGAAATGAAGCATATATAGGAGTATTAGTAGATGATTTATGCACTTTAGGTACAAAAGAACCATATCGTATGTTTACTTCAAGAGCAGAGTATAGATTACTTTTAAGAGAAAATAACGCAGATATGAGATTAACAGAAATTGGACGTAAATTAGGTTTAATAGATAATTTTCGTTGGAAAAAATTTAATGAAAAATTAGAAAATATTGAAAAAGAATATCAAAAAATTAAAAATTTTTATATTAATATTAATAATAAAATAAATATTAAAAAATTAAATTTTTTATTAAAAAATCCTATTAAAGAAAATATTAATGGAATTAATTTATTAAAACGTTCTGAAATAAATTATATAGATTTACTAAAATTAAATATATTTAATTTTAAAATAAAAAATACAGAAATTATTGAATATATTGAAACAGAATTAAAATATGAAGGATATATAAAAAGACAAGAAGAATATATAAAAAAAAGAAAAAAAAATGAAAATACATTAATTCCAATAGATATAAAATATTATAATATAAAAAGTTTATCACATGAAGCAATAGATAAATTTAATTTTCATAAACCTTATACTCTTGGACAAGCTTCTAGAATTCCAGGAATAACACCAGCGGATATTTCAATACTTTTAATTTATTTATTAAAAAATAAAAAATAATTTCTATATATAGAACATAATATATATATTTTATATAAAAATATTTTTTAAAAATATATTTTCTTTAAATTTATTAAAAAAATTAAATTTTAAAATTAATAAAATTTCTATTAAATTTTTTATAAGTTAATTAATAGTATTAATAATATTTTTCTATAAATAAAAAAATTATAAAAATTTATAATTTTAAATATAAATAATTTATCTATATCTAAATATAGATAGGAAAAATATTAAAAATAATAAATATCTTAATTATAAAATTAATATTTATTAAAAAATAAATTTAATATTTAAATATATATTATTCACAATAAATTAATAGATATTATTTAAGTAATTTTTTAAAATTTTATTATATAAATAATATTTTTATTATTATAAAATTTTTTGTTACTTTAATAAGTAATAATTAAATATTTTTATAAAATAAATTTTTAATTTCTAATCTATTAGATGTCTTAAATTTACTTAAAATATATTATTCCTATTTTTTATTTTTTAAAGGTATTATATATGAAACAAAATTTGTTTGTTATAAAAAGAAATGGATGTAAAGAGTTAATAAATATAGATAAAATAAATATAGTATTATCTCGTGCAGCACAAAATTTAAAAAAAATATCTTTATCACAAATACAAAAACAATTATGTTTACAATTATATAATAAAATTAGTACGGTAAATATTCATAATATTATAATTAAAATTACATCAGATCTTATTTCAGAAGAAAATCCTGATTATCAATATATGGCAGCTAAATTAGCTATTTCATATCTAAGAAAAGAAGCATATGGACAATTTACCCCACCTAAATTATATAATCATATAAAAAATATGGTTTATTTAAAAAAATATGATAAATTTATTTTAGAAAAATATACAAAAAAAGATTTTTACTTAATGGAAAAATTTCTTAATCATAATCGTGATATGACTTTTTCTTATGCAGCAGTAAAACAATTAGAAGGAAAATATTTAATTAAAGATCGAATAACAGGAAAAATTTATGAAAGTGCTCAATTTTTATATATATTAATTTCAGCTTATTTATTCGCTAAATATCCACTTAATAAAAGAATAATTTATATAAAGAATTTTTATAATGCTATTTCTACTTTTAAAATTTCTTTACCAACACCAATTATGTCTGGTGTACGTACTCTTACAAAACAATTTAGTTCATGTATTTTAATTGAATGTGGAGATAATATAGATTCCATAAATGCTACTACTAGTAGTATAGTAAAATATGTATCTCAGAAAGCAGGTATTGGTATTAATGCAGGAAGAATTCGTGCTTTAGGAAGTCCTATTAGAAATGGAGAAGCATTCCATACAGGATGTATTCCGTTTTATAAGCATTTTCAAACAGCAATTAAATCCTGTTCTCAAGGAGGGGTAAGAGGAGGAGCTGGAACTTTGTTTTATCCTTTATGGCATTTAGAAATTACTAATTTATTAGTTTTAAAAAATAATAGAGGAGTAGAAAATAATAGAGTAAGACATTTAGATTATGGTGTACAAATTAATAAACTATTATATCAACGTTTAATTGATGGAGAGAAAATTACTTTATTTAGTCCTTCAGATGTTCCTAAACTATATGAATATTTTTTTTCAAATCAAAAAAAATTTAATAATCTTTATAAAAAATATGAAAAAGATATTACAATTAGAAAAAAAAAAATTAGTGCTATTAATTTATTTTCGTTAATGATGCAAGAACGTACTTCAACAGGAAGAATATATATTCAAAATGTTGATCATTGTAATACCCATTCTCCATTTAATCCTAAAATTGCTCCTATAAAACAATCAAATCTTTGTTTAGAAATTACTCTTCCAACAAAAATTCTAAATAAAATTGATGATCCGGATGGAGAAATAGGATTATGTACTTTAGCTGCGTTTAATTTAGGAAAAATAAAAAATTTAAAAGAAATAAAAAATTTATCAGACTTAATAGTAAGAGCATTAAATTGTTTATTAGACTATCAAACTTATTTAATTCCTGCTGCAAAAAATTCAGCTTTAGGTCGTAGACCATTAGGTATAGGAGTAATTAATTTTGCTTATTATTTAGCAAAAAATAATGTACGTTATTCTGATAATAGTGCAAATAATTTAACACATAAAACATTTGAAACTATACAATATTATTTATTAAAAGCATCTAATAATTTAGCTAAAAAAGAAGGATCTTGCCCCTTATTTCAGGAAACAAATTATTCAAAAGGTATATTACCTATTGATACTTATAAAAAGTATATTGATAATATTCATACAGAAAATTTACATCATAATTGGGAAAAATTAAGAAAAAACATAAAAAAATATGGATTACGAAATTCTACTTTATCTGCTTTAATGCCCTCTGAAACTTCTTCTCAAATATCTAATGCTACTAATGGAATTGAACCACCTAGAGGATTTATTAGTATAAAAACATCCAAAAATGGTATTTTAAAACAAGTAGTTCCTGAATTTTTAAAATTAAAAAAAAAATATGAATTATTATGGAATATACCTAATAATAATGGATATTTAAATTTAATAGGTATAATGCAAAAATTTATTGATCAATCTATTTCTTCAAATATAAATTATGATCCAACTCGTTTTAATAAAAATAAAATACCAATGCAACAATTATTAGAAGACCTATTAACTTCTTATCAATTAGGTATTAAAACTTTATATTATCAAAATACTAGAGATGGAGCAAAAGATGTACAAAATGAAAATATTTTAGAAAAAAATAATATGTGTTTTAATGGAACTTGTATAATTTAATTTTAAAATAATTTATAATTAAAATTTGGATAATAATATTATGAGTTATACTACTTTTTCAAAAAAAAAAAATAATCAATTAAAAGAACCTATGTTTTTGGGACAATCTGTAAATATTGCACGTTATGATCAACAAAAACATTATATTTTTGAATATTTAATTGAAAAACAATTGAGTTTTTTTTGGAGACCTGAAGAAATAGATATATCATATGATCGAATTAATTACCAAAATTTAAAAAAAAACGAAAAACATATATTCATTAGTAATTTAAAATATCAAACTTTATTAGATTCTATTCAAGGTAGAAGTCCAAATATAGCACTACTTCCTTTAATTTCTATACCAGAACTAGAAACATGGGTAGAAACATGGTCTTTTTTTGAAACAATACATTCTAGATCTTATACTCATATAATTAGAAATATTGTAAATGATCCATCATTAATTTTTGATGACATTGTTACTAATAATAATATTATTCTTCGAACAAATGATATTATAAAATATTATGATGAACTTATTGAAATGACTAATTATTGGCATTTATTAGGTGAAGGTACTTTTTTAATAAACAAAAAAAAAATTATAATTAGTTTATATGATTTAAAAAAAAAATTATACTTATGCTTAATAAATATTTATATTTTAGAGGCAATAAGATTTTATGTAAGTTTTGTATGTTCCTTTGCTTTTGCTGAAAGATCTTTAATGGAAGGTAATGCAAAAATTATTAGATTTATAGCACGTGATGAATATTTACATTTAAAAGGTACTCAATATATTATAAATTTAATGAGACAAGGAAAAGAAGATCAAGACATGGAAAAAATTTCTATTGAATGTCAAAAAAAGTGTTATCAATTATTTATTAATGCATCTATACAAGAACAAAAATGGGCAGAATATTTATTCTCTAATGGTTCTTTAATAGGATTAAATAAAAATATTTTATGTCAATATATTCAATATATTACTAATATTAGAATGGAAAAAATTGGACTTAAAAGTCCGTTTACAATTATAAAAAATCCTCTTCCATGGATTAATTCTTGGTTAATTTCAGATAATGTTCAAATGGCACCTCAAGAGGTTGAAGTCAGCTCCTATTTAGTAGGACAAATTGATTCTACAGTAGATCTTAAAAAATTTAAAAATTTTAAATTATAGTTTATTAATTTTATGACTGTTATAAAAATAATTTATAACAGTCATAATATATATTAAATTATAAAAAATAGTTTTTAATAAAAAATTTTTTATTTTATTAAAAAATAAAAAGAATAAAAAGATATTATCAATAAAATAAAACAAAAAAATTTTTCTATTTTATTTAAAAATAAAATATTTGGATTAATAATTTTAGTTATTAATAAAAATATTAATCCAGGAATATATAATATTAATGATAATAATAAATTTAAGAATCCTGCTGCATATAATAACCATATAGTATAAATACAGGAACCAAGACTTATAAATAAGTTAAATTTATTTTTTTTTTTAAAAGATATTTTAAATAAATATGCTCCAATTAAAAAATATGGTATTAATATCATTTCAGATGCAATAGTTAATAATTTATTATAATCTAATTTAGTTATTCCAATTAATATTAAACATATTTGCATACTTATATTAGTAAACCATAAAGCATATATTGGAGCTTGATTATTATTTTGTCTAGATAAAATTTTAGGAAAAATATTATTTTTAGCAGCTATCCATGGTACTTCTGCTGCCATAATAGTCCAACTAAGATAAGAACCACATACTGATATTATTAATCCTAATAATATAAATATATTTCCCCATTTTCCTATTAAAACTGTCATTATTCCTGCCATAGAAGGATTTTTCATACTTGCTAAATCTATTCTACTTATAATACCAAAAGGTAATAAAGTTACTAATAAATATATAAATAATGCAATAATAACTGCTAATAAAGTAGCTTTACCTACATCATTTTTATTTTTTGCTTTAGATGATAAAATAACAGCACCTTCTACTCCAATAAATACCCATAAGGTAATTAACATTATATTTTTTATTTGTTTCCAAATAGGAATATTTAAATAAGATTCTGTTAAATTTATATTAAATTTTTTAAAATTAAAAGCAACAAAAGATAAAAATATAAAAATAATTAAAGGAATTAATTTACATAATGTAGTAATTATATTGATAATAGAAGCAGTTTGTGTTCCATTAATTAATAGAATATGAATTAACCATAATAAAATAGAAGCTCCTAATATAGCTTGCCATGTATTTCCATTACCTAAAATAATATTATTTGGAGTATCAATAAAAAAACTAATTGCAGAAAATACAATAACTAAATAAGTAATATTTGCAATAATAGCGCATAACCAATACCCCCAGGCAGAATAAAATCCAATTAAATTACCAAATCCATCTTTAGCATATGAAAAAATACCTCCTTTAAAATTAGGTTTTAATTGATTAAGTAATAATAATGTTGTAGCTAAAAAAATAATTCCAATTCCAGTAATACTCCATCCTATAATTAAAGCAAAAGGACTAGCAATCATAGCTATATTTTGAGGTAAGCTAAATACTCCTGCCCCTAACATAGAACTAAGTACTAATGAAGTAAGTGATATTAAATTTAATTTTTTATTCAAAATAATTCCTTTATTATATAAATTATTAATTTTAATTATTTATTTAAATATTTATTATTTAATATTTTAAAAAAAATTTACTAAAATTAATAAATAAATATTTTTTTAACAGTTTTTTTAAACTGGATTATTTATATTTATAAAATTAGTTTTTAATTTAAATTTTTTTTTTAACCAGTTTCCTAACATAATTACTCCTCCTTTTTCAGTAGCATGATGTCCTGCACTAATGAAATGAATACCATTTTCACTAGCAATATGAAGATTCATTTCTGATACTTCTCCTGTTATAAAAACATCTATATTAAAATTTATTACTTCTTCAAAAAATTTTTGTCCAGCTCCACTACACCAAGCAATTTTATAAATTTTTTTTGGAGCATTTTTACTAAAATGTAATGGTGTACGATGTAATTTATTTTTAATTTTTAAAATAAATTTTTTTATATCAATTTTTTTTTTTAAATATCCATAAAAAACAAAAGGGTTAATTTTACCTTTAATATTTATATTTAATATTTTAGCTAAATAAATGTTATTTCCTATTTCTTTATTTAGATCTAATGGAAGATGCCAACTATATAAATTAATATTATTTATTAAAATTGTAGATATTCTTTTTTTTTTATATCCTTTAATAACTAAAGATTCATTTTTCCAAAAATATCCGTGATGTACAATAATAGCATCTGTTTTGAGTTTTACAGCAATATCTAATAATTTTTGACAAGCACTTACTCCCATTATAATATTTTTTATATATTTTTTACCTTCTATTTGTAATCCATTAGGTATATAATCCTGTATATTTCTTTTATAATTTAATTTATTATTAATAATAATTTCTAATTCTTTATTTTTTATCATATTAATTTATTGAAATTTATTTTTTTATAAAAAAAATTTATATTTTTTTTAAATTTTAGGAAATTAATAATTTATTTTTTAATATAAATATATTAATTTATTAATTATTTAAAAAAATATTATTAATTAAATTAAATATAATATTTTTCTTTTTTAAAAGAAATAAAATTAATGTGAGGAATTTAAATGTTTGAAAATTTAAGTAATAAATTGTCTAAGACATTATCAAAAATTAGAAATTATGGACGTTTAACAGAACAAAATATAAAAGATACTTTAAATGAAATTTATATTAATTTATTAGAAGCTGATGTTGTTTTAGAAGTAATTAAAGATTTTATTAGTAAAATTAAAAAAGAAGTTATTGGTAAAAAAATTAATAATAATTTTACTCCAGGACAAGAATTTATAAAATTAGTACATAAAAATTTAATTAAAATAATGAATTCTTCTAATAAAAATATTAATATAGCAACTCAACCCCCAGCTGTAATATTATTTACTGGATTACAAGGAGCAGGAAAAACAACTAGTGTCGTAAAATTAGCATATTTTTTAAAAAAAAAATATAAAAAAAAAATTATTGTTGTATCAACAGATATATATCGACCAGCTGCTATAAAACAATTAAAAATTTTATCAGAAAGTGTAAAAATTAACTACTTAAATATAAGTTCAGATTTTTCTCCAATAGAAATATCTAAAAAAGCACTTCATTATGCTAAAATTAATTTTTATGATATATTAATTGTAGATACAGCAGGTAGATTACATATAGATAGTAAAATGATGAAAGAAATTAAAGATATTCATCATTTATTATGTCCTATTGAAACTTTATTTGTTATTGATGCAATGACTGGACAAGATGCTATCAATAGTGCTAAAAAATTCAATAAAATATTACCTATAACAGGAATTTTTTTAACTAAAACTGATAGTGATACTAGAGGTGGAGTATTTTTATCAGTTAAATATATAATAAAAAAACCAATAAAATTTATAGGTACTGGAGAAAAAATAAATAATATAGCAATATTTAATCCAGAAATAATTGCATCTAAAATTTTAGGTATGTCTACTGAATTAACTATTATTGAAAATATTAAAAAAAAAATTAATTTTAAAAAAAATCAAAAATTATTTAAAAAATTAAAAAATAAAAACAAATTAAGTTTACAAGATTTTTTAGAACAATTAGAACAAATTAAAAAAATAGGTAATGAAAATATTAATCATCTATTAAAAAAAATGCAAATAAATAATATTCAATCTTCTAAGCATTCTATTATGAATATAGTAAATATAGATACCTCAACTATAAATAATATTAAAACAATAATGAAATCTATGACTGATTTAGAAAAAAAAGATGTTGATATAATTAATTTTTCTAGAAAAAAAAGAATATCATTAGGATCTGGAGTTTCTATTTTAAAAATTAATGCTATACTAAAACAGTATAATCAAATGAAATTAGTTACTAAAAAAATGAAAAAAAATAATAATATGAATAAAATTATTAAATATGTAAAAAATTTTTTTAATTTAAAAAATTAGGAATAAAATATGGTTAAAATTAGATTATCTAGAAAAGGAATTAGAAAAAAACCTTTTTATCAAATAGTTGTTACAGATAGTAGAAATTCTAGAGATGGACGTTTTATAGAAAAATTAGGTTACTTTAATCCTTTTAATTTAAATAAAGATAATAAAAAATTAAAAATTAAATTTAATAGAGATAGAATAGATTTTTGGTTGTCTAAAGGAGCTATTCTTTCAAAAAGAGTACATAATTTAATAAAATAATTTTACTCATGAATATTTTAAAAGAAAAAATAATTTTAGGAAAATTTGGTAAAATTTATGGTATAAAAGGATGGATCAGATTATTTTCTTATACTCAAAATAAAAATAATATTTTTTTATATAAAAAATTATTTATCTTAAATAATATAAGAAATATTGTTTTTATAAAATTTAATCAATTTAAAGTTAAAAAAAATTATTTTATTGTTAAAATTAATAATTTAAATAAAAATGAAGATACAATTAAATTTATTAATCATCAAATTTATATATTTAAATATGAATTAATAAAATATAAAAATAAAAAAGAATATTATTGGATTGATATAATTGGATGTCATATACTAAATAAACACAAAATTTATTTAGGTAAAGTTATAAATATAATAGAAACAAAAATATATGATATTCTTATAATTAAATCTAATAATTTGTTTAAAAAAAAAATAATATTTATTCCTTTTATAGAACCTAATATAATTAGGAAAATAGATTTAATTCATAATATTATTAAAGTAAATTGGAATCTATAATTTTTTTATAAATAAAATAAAAAATCATTATGTGGATTAGTATCATTAGTTTATTTCCAGAAATGTTTAAAACAGTTATTAAATATGGAATTATTAATAAAAGTATAAAAAAAAAATTATTAAAAATAAGTTTTTGGAATCCTAGAGATTTTACTAAAAATAAAAATCGTAAAGTGGATTCAAAAATTTACGGAGGGGGGGGAGGAGTTATATTAAAAGCAGAACCATTAATAAAATCTATTTTTAAAGTAAAATTAGAGATGAAAGATAATGTTAAAGTAATTTATTTATCTCCACAAGGTAAAAAAATTAATATTTCTTATATTAAGAAATTATTATTATATGATAAAATAATATTACTTTGTGGTAGATACAAAGGTATAGATGAACGTGTTATTAATAATTATATAGATGAAGAAGTCTCAATAGGAGATTATATTCTTAGTGGTGGAGAGTTACCTGCTATGATATTAATAGATATATTAATAAGACATATTCCTGGTGTATTAAATACAATATCATCAAATAATACTGATTCTTTTTTTAATAATGGATTATTAGGTTCTCCTAATTATACCCGTCCTAGAGTATTGAAAGAATTAGGAAAAAAAAATGTTCCTTCCATCTTATTATCAGGAAATCATAAAAAAATAAAAGAATGGAGATTACAACAATCTTTAGGAATAACTTGGTTAAAAAGACCTGATTTATTTAAAAAAAAAAAATTAACAGAAAAAGAAAAAATTTTATTTAATAAATTTAAAAATTCTTATTTTAAAAATAAATAATATAATGGAGTAAAGTAATGAATAATATCATTAATTATATAGAACAAGAACAAATAAAAAATTATAAAAAATTTCCTTTATTTAGATCTGGAGATACATTAGAAATAAAAGTATGGGTAGTTGAAGGTTTAAAAAAAAGACTTCAAACTTTTGAAGGAATTGTTATTTCAATATCTAAGAAAAAAAGTTTTAATTGTTCTTTTACTATTAGAAAATTATCTAATGGAATTGGAGTAGAACGTGTTTTTCCTTTATATTCTAAAATAATTAATTCTATTATAGTAAAAAAAATAGGTCATGTAAGAAAATCAAAATTATATTATTTACGTCAATTAACTGGTAAAGCAGCACGTATTAAAGAAAGATTAGTTAATTAAGTTAAAATTTTATTAATAAATTAATTTTTTATATAATTAATAATCTTATTTTTTATATTAGAATATCTTTTAATTTTAAATTGTATTGCTTTATAAAAAATTAATTCATTACTATAAATATTTACTTTTTTTCTAGCTCTTGTAATAGCAGTATAAATTAATTCTCTAGTTAAAATAGAATAAAATTTATTTGGTAATACTAAAGAAATATTTTTAAATTCTGATCCCTGAGATTTATGTGTAGTTATTGCATAAGCTATATCATAAGACGGTAAATTTTCAATAGATATAATTTGATATTCTCCATTAGCTAATAAAAATTTAATTTTTAATTTTTTATCTTTTTTATCAAAAATAGTAATCCCAATATCTCCATTAAATAAATTTAGAAAACTATTATTTTGATTAATAATAATAGGTTTTCCTATATACCAATTATTATTTTTAATATTATTTTTTATAATTTTTTTATTAAATAATTCTTTTTCTATAATAGAATTAATTGTTTTTGTACCAAACAATCCATGTTTTATAGCACATATAATTTGGTAGTTATTAAATTTATATAAAATATTTTTGTGGTTATAATCATATTTATTTAAAAAAATAAAATATTTTTTATATTCATTAATAAATGAATTAATCATTAATTGATAATTTTTTTCATTAATAATATTAATATATGTAATATCAGAATATTTTTTTAATAAAAATAATTTTTTAATTTTTTTTATATTTCCCTGTTTAATCATTATAGCTAGTTTATTAATACCAGAATTAATTGGATATCTATAATTATGTTTTAAAACAGTAATAAAATTACGAAAAAAAAATCTTTTTTTATTATAAAAATTTTTTATTTTATTATTAGTTATAATATTTAACCATGAAAAATATTTTTCTGTAAAAAAAAATTTTTTAAAATAACACAAATCTTTAAATATATTTCCATATTCTATTGGAGGTAATTGATATTCATCACCTAATAAAATTAATTTTGTTTTTTTAGATAAAATTTTTAAAATAATAACCATTAAATTAAAATCAATCATTGATGCTTCATCTATTATTAATAAATCTATATCTAATGAATTTATGTTATTATATAAAGTCTCTTTGGTATAAATGTTCATTTTCAATAAATGATGTATAGTAGTTACTTTATTAGGAATATTTTTTTTTTCTTTTTCATTTATTAATGTTAAAGATATATTTTTAAAAAATTTATTTATAGATTGAGTTAATCTAACAGATGCTTTACCAGTAGTTGCTACTACCTTTATTTTTAAAGGTTTATTAAAAATTTTTATAAATGTAAAAATTATTTTTGATATTATATTTGTTTTACCAGTACCTGGAGATCCAGTAATAATACTAATTCTATGTGTTAATGCTGCACAAATAGCTTCTTTTTGTAAATAATTATTTTTATTAAATAAAATTTTTAATATATTTTTAATTTTATCTTGTTTTATAAAAACAAAATTATTGTTAATAAAATTTTTAATTATTATATTTTCTTCATACCATATTTTATGTAAATATAAGCAATGGTTTTCTAAAATAATTGGAGTAATTTTTTTACCATTACTAACAATATTATTATCTAAAAATAATATTTGTTCCCAATTTGTAATTTGATTTATTTCTTTTATTTTCTTAATTAAAAAAATATTTTTTTTATTTTTAATTTTTATTTTTAAAAATAACTTAGATATCGGTAAACAGGTATTACCTTTACTAATAGTATTACTAAGTAAAGTAATTGCAAATTTTAAAAAATCTTGTTTTTTAGAAGTTAAAACAGATGCGAAATATAAATCTATTAATCGAATAATACCTGTTTTACATAATTTTTTTAAAAAATAATACATATAATTTAATTTTTATATTTAAAAAAAAAATTTATTTAGTTTATTAATTAATTGAAAGGTTGGTTTTATTTCCCAAATACCATTTTCGTTTTGTTTATTATCAATACCTCTAATATATAAATATATTACTCCTCCAAAATTTTTTTCATAATTATAATTTTTTATACGATATTTTAAATATTTATGTAAAGCTAAAGAATAAATTTGATATTGTATATCATAACGATTTAAATAAATATCATTTTCAATATATTTTTTTTTATAATTTTTAAAATTACTACCTAACCAATTTGATTTATAATCTATTATATAATATTTTTTATTCCATAAAAATATTAAATCTATAATTCCTGATAAAAATCCTTGAATTGTTTTAAAATTTAATTTAGGTAATTTATTAGAAATAAAATCATATTTATTTATAATATTATTATATTTTATAGCAGAAAAAGATTTTTTTATTGATAAATAAAATTTAAATTCTGTTTTTTTATTTTTATTATTTATTTTACTTAAAATAATTTTATTATCACCTATTGGTAATTTAAGAATATTATTAAACCAATTAGTTAACATAATATGCCAATTAGAACTAATATTTTTTTTTATTAATTCTTTTTTAATAAAATTTCTAGTAATAATTTTAGTAAAATCTAATTTTTCTAAAATATTATGTATAGTAGTTCCTATATATTTACCAATAGGGAAATTATATTGTGTTTTTTTAATATTCTCTTTATTAAAATTTAAAAATTTATATTGATAATTTATATTAAAAAATTTTAAATTATTATTTTGTTGTTTTTTTATTTGAGAATAACTAGATATTATTTTTTTTTTATAAAAAAAATTTTTTATTTGAGAAGTAAATAATAATTTATTATTTTTATTTTTTAAATATTCATTATTTATTTTTATATGTTTTTTTTTTTTTATAATTTTAATAGAAATATCTTTATTTTTAAAATTATTTAAAATTTTTTTAAAATCTATATTAGAAATATTATTTTTTTTTTTAAGTAAAAAATCTAAAGCATTAAAATATGATAAATATAAATTTAATTTTTTATAATTATAATTTTTAATATTAGCAATTCCTATACTACAATGAAAAATTGATCTTGTTAAAGATACATATAATAATCTTAAATTTTCTGATAAAGTTTCCTCTAAAAATAATTTTTTACTTTCTTCATCTTTTTCAAAATCTATAATTGTTTTAAAATTTTTTCTATTATGGTAAATAATACCATTTTTATTTATAAAATCTATAATATTTGAAGAAATAAATGGCAACCAAACAATAGGAAATTGTAATCCTTTTGATTTATATATTGTCATAATTTTAATTTTATTAATATTATAATTTAATTTTATTTGTTGATTTAATAAATTTTTATTAGTATGTATAATTTGTTGTAATAACCATTCTATTATTTGTTTAAGATTAATTATATTTATACATGATATTTGTATTAATTCACCTAAATATAAAATATTTTTTATTTTTTCTTCCATAAAATTATCAATAATATTTATTTTAAAAAAAATAGAATCTTTTATAAAAATTTTTTCTAACATATTTAAAATACCATATTTTTTCCAAATTAATTTATATATAACAAACTTATTAATTATTTTTTCAATATAAATATTTTTTTTATCATTATTAAAAAATGATAAATTAATATTAAATAATGTACTTGATAAAAGATTAATAATTTTTTGTTTTTTATTTGGTTGTAAAATAGTTTTTAATAGTAAAACTAATTCTTTAGCTTCTTGTTTTTCAAAAATATGGTTGGAATTAGATAAATAAATAGAAGGTAAATTAAATTTTATAAATTCTTTTTGTAGAATAATTGCTTCAAAACGATTTCTTACTAAAATTGTTATATCAGAGATACTAATTTTTCGATTTTTATAATTTTTTTGAAGAAAAGCTTTATTTTCTCCACCTAAATTTATTAACTGACATATTTCATATGCACATGTATATGCTATTTTTTTTTTATATGAATTTATATCTATAAATTTATCAATAAACCAAAAAGTAATTCCAGGTTTTATTTTATTATTAATAATAAAATTATATTTTAATTTTTGATTTGTATATTCAATAGAATGAAAAATTATATTTTTAAATAAAAAAGGATAAGATCTATTAGAAAATAATTTATTAACACTATTTACCATAGTACTAGATGAACGCCAATTATTTTTTAATGTAAAACGATTTTTAATTTCAAAAGAAGCTTTTAAATAAGTAAAAATATCTGCTCCTCTAAAAGAATAAATAGCTTGTTTAGGATCTCCTATTAATATAACAAGATTCCTAGTTTTATTAATATATATTTTTTTAAAGATGTTATATTGTTGTATATCTGTATCTTGAAATTCATCTACTAATATTACAGGAAATAATTTTCTTATATCTTTTGCAATTTTACTACCAAATTTACTATTTAATCCTTTATTTAAAATTTTTAATAAATCATTAAAACTTATTTCATTATTTATTTTTTTCTTTTTTGTTATATATTGATTTATATATTTAATAGCTTTAATTATTATTAAAAATTTTAAATTAACTATTTTTTTTAAAAAAACATCAATATATTCAAATAATATATATTTAGGTATTTTAAGATTATTAATAGTTTTACTAATTAATACTTTTTGAGAAAATCTCATTAATTCTTTTGGATAAAAATTATCTTGAGTATCCATTAAACTCCATAAGTTAATAGTATTGATCCAATTATTTATGAATTTTTTATTATAAATATGTTTATTAATATTAGAATTATTAATAATATTAATTATATTATCTTGATATTTTATCCAATATTTTTTTATTATTTTAATATATTTTAAATTTTCATAAAATTGAATATCAAAATTTTTATTTTTAATAGGATATTTTATTTTTGGGAAGTATTGTTGAGATAAAAAAGGTAATAATGTATTTAATAAATTATCAGGAGATTTCCAATATAAAAAAATTATTTTTGCTATTTTTTTAGGTAAATTATAAAGATATTTTTTCCAAAAATTAATAGAAGCTTCTTTTTGTAAAATTAATTCATCACTAATGATTTTTTTATTAGAAAAAAAATCATAAATTTCGTAATTTTTAAAATTTAAAATTTTTTGACAAAAAGAATGTATAGTATAAATAGATGCATTATGCATATTTAATTCAGCTTTTAATAATAAATTATTAGCTGTTTCATAATCTTGAATTTCTTTTATAAAATTATCTATAATACCATATTTACTTTTTTTTTTTAAACATCCTATTCTTAATATATGAATACTTTTTTTAATTCTTTTACATAAATCTTTTATTGCAATATCTGTAAAAGTTACTACTAAAATTTGTTCTACTGTTAATGGAATTAAATTATGTTTTTTTTGATGCAATCCTAAAAGTAATCTTAAATATATTATAATAATAGTAAATGTTTTACCAGTACCTGCAGATGCTTCTATAAGATATTGACCACTTAAATTTTCTTTAAAAGGATCAAATTCTTTAAATTTTATTATTTTTTTTTTCATTTTTATTATTTTAAAATTAATTACTATAATAGAGTAAATCAATCATCCATTTTTTTATTAATTTTATAGTTTTTAACCATTTTTTTTTATTTAGATAAAAATTTAATTTTTTAAAATATGGATCATTATATTCATTTATAAATATATTATTTTTATTCCAATAATAAAAAAATTTTTTTTTTGCTTGATCTTGTATAAAAAAATCATTATTAATACATTTTTTTTCTTTATCATAACAATAATTTATCCATATCCAAGAACTTTTCATCGGTAATAATATAGGATTATTTAAACCTGAAATATATCCATTGATGTACTTTTCTAATAAAAAAATAGCTTTATTTTTTGTTAAAAATTTAAAATTATATTTTGTATTTTTAAAACCATAAATAAATAAATTTATTTTTTTATTATTAATATTATTTGCACATAAAATTAAATATTTTATCCATAGATCAATAATAGTTTTAATATCTATTATTTTGGGTTCAAATTTAATTAAATTATTTTTATAACTAAAATATTTAATATTCCCCTTTAATTTAATATTAAAAATTTTAAAATTAATTTTATATATTTTTTCTATATATGAATATTTTTGAAATTTATTATTAAAATTTTTATTTATTTTATATATTTTTTCTTCCCACCATATTTCTCCATAAGGACCATAAGGTAAAATACCATTATTTAAATAATAATTATATAAATGATTAATATTTTTATTTAAAATTAATGTATATAATATTTTTTTATTTATAATATATTCTTGTAAAGCACTAATATTAAATGAATTTTTACAAAAAATTTTTATATTATTTAAATCTTGTAAATATATTTTTAATCTTTGATTAAAAAATCCTTTTACTGGGTGTTTCCAAAAATTAATTAAATTATTGATTTTTAATTTATTAATTTTTATAGGTTTTAAACCATGAATTTTATAATTATCAATTATATTGTTATCTTTTTTAAAAAAGAAATTATATCTATTTTGATAATTTCTATAAAAATTTTTAATAAGACAATTTTTTATTAAATTATTTTTAATATAATAATTTTTAGAAATATATAAGAATAATTTATTAATTATATTAGATAAATTATTTTGAATATTATTCATTTTATTATTAGTATAACTAATAAATAACTTATTTTCTGTAGAAATTATTAATTTTAAAAATAAATTTTTATCTTCATCTAAATAATTTTTTTCTCCTTTATAAGGATAATCTTTTATTAAATTAAATATTACTGGATATTTTTTTTTTGGAAAATATTCATTACTCATTCCTATCATAAAAATTTTTTTAAATAACATATTTTGAAACATGTTAAAAGAACAAAAATTTATTTTATTTATATGAAATAAAAATTTTTGATGTTTTTGTTGAATTAAATAATTAATTTTTTGAATTATTATTTTAATAGAAATTTTTTTTTTATATTTTATATTTAAACCTTGATCTAAAAATAAAAAAAATTTTTTTAATATGAAATATATATTTTTATATATAAATTTATTTTCTGGAAAAAAATCATGATAAAGATTTAATAAATTTTTTTTCCATTTTTCTAAAAAATATTTTTTATTTAATTTTATTTTCCATTTTTCTAATTTTAATAAAAAACAAATAAATTTATCTAATAATTTTTGTGATGATACAGTAGATATATTATATGGAATTAAATTTTTCCATTTACCTGCATCTTTATATAAAGAAAAACCTAAAAATATACGATATATACCTAATTTCCATGTATACTGATCTTTAGGTAAAGAGATATCATTAAAATTTTTAATATTTAATCCATATTTTATACCTAAATCTTTTATCCAATAATGTAAATATTCCAAATTTTCTTTATTTAAAGAAAATTTATTAGATATATATTTATCATCTAATAAAAAAAATATTTCTTGTGGAATTAAATTTTTATAAGGTAAATTTAATAAGAATAAAAATTTATTTAAAATATCTAAATTTCTTATTTTATCTGGATTAGAATAAACATTAATAGGTATTATATCTTTAAATATTGAGTTAATAAAAGGAACATATATTTCTAAATTAGGACATATGACAATAATATCATGTAAAAAATAATTTTGGTTATTTTTTAAAGTAAATAATATATTATTACGTAATAATTTAATTTCTGTATAAAAATCTTCACAAATATTTATTTGAATAGATTTATCTAAATAATTAATTTTTTTTTTATTTTTAAATCTTAAATTATTTTCATGTATATATAAAATATCATTTTTTATATTATTTAATAAACTTGTTTTATCATTTTCTATAAAAGTTTCAATAATTCTAGATGGTAAATTTATTAATTTATTAAAATTATTTAAGTGATAATTACCCCAAGAAAATAATAATGTATTAAAATTAATATTTTGATTATCAAAATTTTTATATTTTAGTGTATTATCCCAATAATATTTAGAAGGACTACATACTAAAATATGTATTTCTATATATTTTTCTAATTTTTTTAATAATTTTAAATGTATTAAAGGAATATTTTGTATATCTAATATAAATATTCTTTCTGGAAGTAAATCATATTTAAATATTTTATATTTTTTATATTTTTGATAAAAATTATATAATTTACCATAATACCATAATTTTTTATTTAAAATATTTTTATAATATGTTAATAATGTTTTCCATAATTTAGCTTGCCATGTTTGATGTTTATTTTTTAATGATAAAAGAACTTTATTCTGTTCCCATAATAATAATAATTCTGGTTTATATTTTTGATAATGATTATATAAATTAGATATTTGAGTAGATAATTGAAATAAATAATTAAAATCTTTAATTTTATATGAAAAGTATTTTGTAAAATTTGTAAATTCTGTAGAATATATTAAATCAGGAATAAGTAATGATATTAACCAAGTAATATTTTCTTTATATAAAAAATCATCTTTATATATATTAGGTATTATTTTTATAAAAATATTCCAAATAAATTTATCAAGAGAGATAAAATTAATATTTCCATATATTCCTAAAATATTTGAAAAATTAATTTTTATTAATTTAGAAAAATTTTTATAATTATCATATAATATAATTTCTGATGTTAAAGGATTTTTTAAAGGAAACTTTTTAATTTGTATTTTTATTAAATTTAATAAAATATCAATTTTATTTGAATAATAAATTGTAAACATATTAAATTATATTTAATTGTATAAATTTTTTATAAAAAATAATTATTCCAATAATTATCATAGTTAATGAAAAAAATTGATTAATTGTTAAATTAATATAATTATAAAAAAAATTAAATTGAATATCAGGTTCTCTAAAATATTCTATAAAAAATCTCATTATACCATAAAAAAATAAAAATAAACTAGATTTATATCCTATAAAAATATTTTTTTTAAAAATTATATTTAAGATTAAAAATAAAATTATTCCTTCTAAAAAAAATTCATAAATTTGTGTAGGATGTCTTGGTAAATTACTATATTTTATAAATATATCTTGATATATTAAATTTTTTTGTATATAAATTATATCTTTTTCTGTTGAATTAGGAAATATAATAGCCCATGGCATATTTGTAACTTTACCCCATAATTCACTATTTATAAAATTTCCTATTCTTCCCATACCAATTCCAAATGGAATCATAGGTACTATAAAATCAGTTAATTGTAAAAAATTTTTTTTTTTTATATAAGAAAAATAAATTATTACTATAATAGTACCTATTAAACCACCAAAAAATGACATACCTCCTTCCCAAATTTTAAATAAAATAATGGGATTTTTAATAAAATCATGTATATTATAAAATAATATACATCCTATTTTTCCGCCTAATAATACACCTAAAAAACAAAAACATAATAAATTATAAATTTCTTCTTTATTTCCAATTTTATTGTTTTTATTTCTTATAATAGATATTTTTATCATATAAATAAAACTAATTAAATACATTATTCCATACCAATAAATATTAATTTTATTTATCCTAATAAAGATAGGATCTATATTTGGAAATAAAAAATATTTTTTATACATTTTTATTCTAGATTAATTTAATTAATTCTTATATTATATAATATATTTATTTATAAATAAAATTTTATATATATGAAAGAAATTTTTTCTACTATTATTCCTAATGAAAATATTTTATTTTTAAGAGCAAAATTAATAACAGGATATTCTATAATAGATATTGCTAGATGGTTAAATTATAAAATATTTAATAATTTTAAACAAGATAAAGGAATAATAGGTAAATTAATTGAATTTTATTTAATAGGAAAACAAAATAATAATCTTTCAAATCAAGATATACCATATCTTGGTATAGAAATTAAGACAATTACTATAAATAAAAAAAATAAAATAATAAATGATTGTTTTATTTGTTCTTTTCCATTAATAAATAAAAATACTTTACTATTTTATAAAAAAAAATTAGATAATAAAATATCTAAAATCTTGTGGATACCTATTATAATTAAGAATATAAATACTCCCTTACCTATGAGAAAAATAGGTAAGCCATTTTTTTGGGTTCCTTCTGTAAAAGAAAAAATAAAATTAAATTATGATTGGAATAATTTAATAAAATTATTAATAATAGGAGAAATAAAAAATATAAATTCTTATAATGGTTATATTTTATTAGTAAAAAATAAGGGAAATAAAAAACAATTAACTAAAACTATAGATAAAACTGGTAAAATTATATCTATAATTCCTAGATCTTTATATTTTAAAAAAAAATTTTTAAATTATTTATTAAAAAAAAATTTAAATAATATTTAATAAAATATTTTATTAATTTTTATATAAAAAATTTATTATTAATTTTTACATAATTCTAAATCAATTAATTCTTGTATTTTTTGACGACGTCTAATTATTTTAGGAATATTGTTTTCAATTAAAATTTCTGGTATTAAAGGTCTACTATTATAATTAGAAGACATGGATGCTCCGTATGCCCCAGTATCATGAAATATTAAATAATCTCCAATATTTACTATAGGTAACATAAAAAAAGAAATTTCACCATTATCTAATTGTGTAAATATATCTCCTGATTCACATAACGGACCGGCAATAATAGTGTTTATTTTAGGATAATTAGATAAATCTTCTCCTTTAGAAGAAATTGCTGAAATATAATGATAACTACCATACATTACTGGTCTAATTAAATCATTAAATCCTGCATCTACTAAGACAAATTTTTTTTTTTTTATATTTTTTATAGCACATACTTGACAAATTAACATACCTGATTCGGCTACTAAAAATCTTCCAGGTTCAATTTCTAATTTTATATTTTTTTTGAAAAAATTATTAAGGATTTTTCTAGTTTTATTCCATAAATTAAAATAATGATTAGTATTAACTTTTATATCATTTTCTTTATAAGGTATAGATAAACCCCCACCTGCTGATATAATATTAATTTTTGGCATATAAGGTTGTATTACATTATACAACATCGAATCACATACTTTTTGTAAATGTTTATAATTAACCCCTGATCCTATATGCATATGTATTCCTATTAAATTTAAATTATATTTTTTTATAAAATAAATAGATTTTTTTAAATCTGTATACCAAATACCGTGTTTACTTGTTTCTCCTCCTGTATTTGTTCTTTTATTATGTCCATGTCCAAAACCAGGATTTATTCTTAACCATATATTATGGCCTCTTGAGATATTACCTAATTGATGTAACATATCTATTGAACCAATATTTACAGTAATATTAAGTTTAATAATACGTTTTAATGTTTGTTTATCAAAAATATCAGATGTAAAAACAATATCATTTATATATTTTGGATTATATCCTGCAATTAATGCTCTTTCTATTTCTCCTAATGAAATAGCGTCTACTTTAACTCCTTCAGATCTCATTAATTTTAAAATATTTATATTTGAACAAGATTTTTGTGCAAATCTTATTATATCAAATTTTTTTAATTGTAAAATTTTATTTTTTATATTTTCAGCACAATATAACCAAAATGGAGTTTTATGTTTTTTTATTAAAAATAATATAGTTTTAATCGAAATATTATTTTTATTAAATTTTTTATCAAAAATTTGTATTATCATTTTTTACCTTTATTAAAAAAAATTTTATAAGAAATTTTTTTAAAAAAAATATATAAATAAAAATTATATTTAATTTTTATTTTTACATAAAATTTTAATTATTTTAATAATAAATACCAATAAAATTTTAATAAAAGCTTAAATTAATTTAGTAGCCAAGATAATTTATCTATGTTATTTATTAAATAAAATATTTTAAATATATAATAATTATATATATTATTTATTATAATAATTTATTATAATTTAATCTGTTATAAATTGAATTAATATTTATTATTTTAATTATATAAATATTTTAAATATATTAAAATTTAGGGAAAAATAATGTTACAAAAAGAAATTATTATTCATAATATTCATGGTTTTCACACTCGCCCAGCAGCAATTTTTGTAAAAGAAGCTAAAAATTTTATATCAGATATTACTATTACATCTAATGGAAAAACAGTTAATGCTAAAAGTTTATTTAAAATACAAACTTTAGGTTTAACTAAGGGAACTTTAATTACTTTAAAAACTTCTGGAATAGATGAAAAAAATGCTATAGAACATTTAACTCAAATTATTCAAAAATTATAAATTAATTTTTTAATTTTTAAAAATATCAAAATAATTTAAACAATATTTTATTAATTTAAGTAATTAATATTTTAATAAAATTATTAAAATTATAATTTTAATAATGTTTAAAATAAAAATTATTATATAATAGAGGTAAAAAATATGATTTCAGGAATTTTAGCTTCTCCTGGTATTTCTTTTGGTAGAGCATTTTTATTAAAAATAGATAATATTATTATTAATCGTAATAAAATTACTGATAATCAAATAAATATAGAAATTAATAAATTTTTAAATAGTCAAAAAAAATCTATAAAACAGTTAAAATATATAAAAACAAAATCATTAGAAAATTTTAATTCTGAAAAAGAATTAATTCTTGATGGACATATTCTTTTATTACAAGATGAAGAAATGACTAAAGAAATTATTTTTTTAATAAAAAATAATTTTTTATCAGCAGATGCTGCTGTAGATTCTGTAATAAAATCTCAAATTAAAATATTAGAAAATTTACATGATCAATATTTAAAAGAAAGAGTTATTGATATCAAAGATATAGGTGATCGTTTAATAAAAAATATTTTAAATTTAGATATTATTAATTTAAATGAAATAAATAAAAAGGTAATTTTAATAGCAAAAGACCTTACACCATCAGAAACAGCTCAATTAAATTTAAAAAAAATTTTAGGATTTATTACTGATTTAGGTAGTAGAACTTCTCATACAGCAATAATGGCTCGTTCATTAGAAATACCTGCAATTGTAGGAACTGGAAATATAACTACAAAAGTTAAAACAAATGATTATATTATTTTAGATAGTATAAATAATAATATTTATATAAATCCTTCTCTTAATATAATAAAAGAAAAAAAAATATTATTTAATAAATATATAGTAGAAAAAGAAAAATTAAAAAAAATTAGTAATTTTCCAGCTAAAACTAAAGATAATTGTAAAATTAAAATATGTGCAAATATAGGATCATTACAAGAATTAGAAAATATTAAAAAAAATGGTGCTGATGGTATTGGTTTATATAGAACAGAATTTTTATTTATGAATCGTACTTCTTTACCTACAGAAGAAGAGCAATTTTATGTTTACAAGACTTTAGCAAAAAATATGAATAATAAATCTGTTATTATTAGAACTATGGATATAGGTGGCGATAAAAAAATACCATATATGAATTTACCTAAAGAAGAAAATCCCTTTTTAGGGTATAGAGCTATTAGAATAAGTATAGATCGTAAAGATATTTTACATTCGCAATTAAGAGCTATTTTAAGAGCCTCTAATTTTGGTAAATTACATATAATGTTTCCTATGATTATTTCGGTAGAAGAAGTTTTATTTTTAAAAGAAGAATTAAATTTTTTAAAAAAACAATTACAAAATCAAAAATATGATTTTAATAAAAAAATTCCTATAGGAATAATGATAGAAACACCAGCCTCTGCTATAATAGCTAATTATTTAATAAAAGAAATTGATTTTTTTAGTATAGGTACTAATGATTTAACTCAGTATACATTAGCTGTAGATCGGGGAAATGATTTAATTTCACATTTATATAATCCTATTCATCCTGCTATATTTTTTTTAATTAAAAAAGTGATAGATGCTTCACATGAAGAAGGAAAATGGACAGGAATGTGTGGAGAATTAGCAAGTGATGAATGTTATATTCCTGTATTATTAGGTATGGGATTAAATGAATTTAGTATGAGTTCAATTTCTATTCCAAAAATTAAAGATATTATTCGTAATATAGAAATGGTTAAAGCTAAAGAATTAGCTAATAATGTTTTATTACAACCAACAATTAAAAATATTAAAAATTTATTGTTAGAATTTAATAAAAAAAATAATTTTTCTAAAAGGTAGAATCATGAATATTTTTTCTAATTTTTTTAAAAAAAAAAATAAAAAAATAAAAATTACTAAAATATTTGCTCCTATTTCAGGAAATATAATAAATATAGAAAAAGTACCTGATATTGTATTTTCAGATAAAATTGTAGGAGATGGTATTGCTATTAATCCAACTGGAAATATTATTGTTTCTCCTGTTAATGGAATAATTGGTAAAATATTTGAAACTAATCATGCTTTTTCTATAAAAACTACAAATAAAATTGAATTATTTGTTCATTTTGGTATTGATACAGTAAATTTAAAAGGTAAAGGATTTATAAGAAGATTTAATTTTGAAAAAACTAATATAGTTAAAAAAGGTGAAATAATTATTGAATTAGATTTAGATTTTTTGAAAAAAACAGCTAAATCTATATATACTCCTATAGTTATTTCTAATACTGAAGAAATTAATAAAATAAAAAAATATTCAGGAAATGTTATTGCTGGTATTGATCCTATATTAGAAGTTTATAAAGAATAATTTTTTTTAAAAAAAGCATTTTTTAATAATCAATAAATTAATTATTAAAAAATGTCATATTAACATATTTTAAATTAATAAAAAAATTTTATATATTTTTTATATTTTATAAAAAATACGACTATGTGTGATTGCAATAGCTAATGCATCAGCTGCATCTTCTTTAGGATAAGAAGGTAATTTTAATAACATAAAAACAGTATCTTGTACTTGTTTTTTTTTTGCACTACCTATACCAACTACAGTCATTTTTACCTTACTAGCTGAATATTCAAAAATAGTAAGATTATGATTTACAGCTGATACTATAGCTGCACTTCTTGCATGTCCTAATTTTAATGCAGAATCAGCATTTTTAGCCATAAAAATTTGTTCTATAGCAAAATTATCAGGTTTAAATTTTTTTATTATTTTACTTATATCATTATAAATTATTTTTAATCTTGTAGGAAAATCTTTAATTTTTAAGGTAAAAATACAACCACTATCAATATAAATTATTTTATTTTTAGACTTTTTAATTAAACCATATCCTGTAATCCTAGATCCTGGATCTATACCTAAAATTATTGTCATAATATTTAATCTTTTAAATTATAAATAAATAAAATATTTCTTTATTATATTTCGGCATCATGATATACATTTTTTATATCTTCGCATTTTTTACATAAAAATAATAAATTAATTAATTTATTTTTTGTAAAAATATTTATTTTTTTTTTTATAAATGGTTCTATAAATAATTCAATTTTTGTTGGTTTTATTTTTAATTTTTTTATTTTCTTAGTAAGAAATTGATATTTTTCTTTTAAAAACATTATTTGAATATTTTTTTTTTTAAAAAAAATATCATCTGCTTTTAATTTTTCTGCTATATTAAGAATATAATCTGAATTATTTTTATGTAAATAAGTAATTAGTATTTGTTTTTTAAATATATAATTAACTGTTCCTTTTTGTTTTAAACTACCTCCAATTTTATTTAAAATATTACGTATAAAAGATGTAGTCCTATTACTGTTATTTGTTAAACATTTAATCATCAATGCAATTTTTTCAGGACCATAACCTTCATAATAAATTTCTTTTAATTTATTATCATTTTTTTTATTTATATGTTTTTTTAAAATATTATTAATTGTTAGACGACTCATATTATGAGATAATGCTTTTTCTATAATTAAACGTAATTTAGAATTATATTGAGGATTTATTCCTTGTCCTGTATGTATAGCTGAATTTAATTCTTTAATAATCTTAGAAAAAATTTTATCTTTTTTACTATCTTGTAATTTTTTACGATGACGCATATTAGACCATTTACTATGTCCAGACATAAAAATATATTCCTTTAATTTTATTAAATAAATGATAAACCTAAATCTTTTATAAGATGATAATTAATTTTATTAGGAGCTTTAGTTAATAAACAATTTGCTGATGTTGTTTTCGGAAAAGCAATAACATCACGAATATTATTCGTATTAGTTAATAACATAACTAATCTATCTAATCCTAAAGCTATGCCTATATGTGGAGGTGTACCAAACTTTAGAGCTTCTAGAAAAAAACCAAAATTTTTTTTTTGAACAATTTTATTTATTTGAAGAATATCAAATATTTTTTTTTGTATTTTATAATTATTTATTCTAGAAGATCCACTACCTATTTCATAGCCATTAATTACTAAATCATAAGAATCAGATAATATCTGATAAGGATCTTTTTTTAAAAGATTATTCATATTATCTACAGAATAATTTTTAGGAGATGTAAATGGATGATTCATTGGAACTAAGTTACCTATTTTATCTTTTTTAAATAATGGGAAATCAATAATCCATAATGGATACCATTTATCTTTTTGAATAAGATTAAGATCTTTTCCTAATTTTTTACGTAAATATCCCATAGAAGATATATTATTATAATGTATAATTTCTGTTCCAATAAAAATAATATCATTATGATTAGATTTATTTTTATTAATAATATCTTTTATTTTTTTATGATTTAAATGTTCAATAGAAATATTTTTTATATTAAATATATTAATTAATTTATTATGATTTACTTGAAATATATTTAAATCATTTGTCCCATATTTTTTAATATAATATATATATTTAATTAAATTTTGTATTTTTTTATTACATAAATATTTATTTTTAATAGAAATAGAAATTATTCTATTTATATTTTTTTTAATAAAAAAATTACTTAAATCTATAAGTTTTAATTTATTTCTTAAATCAGGTTTATCTGTACCAAAATATTTCATTGATTGCTTAAAAGTTAAAATTTTAAATTTACTTAAAGATATGTTTTTTATATTTTTCCAGATATTAAATATCATTTTTTCTATAAAACATCGAAATAATACTGATTTTGTAAAAGACATTTCTATATCAATTTGTGTAAATTCTGGTTGACGATCTGAACGTAAATCTTCATCACGAAAACATTTCGCTATTTGATAATAACGATCTAATCCCGCAATCATTAGTAATTGTTTAAAAATTTGAGGAGATTGTGGTAAAGCATAAAAATTATGTTTATTAATTCTACTTGGTACTAAATAATCTCTTGATCCTTCTAGTGTTGAATTAGTTAATATAGGTGTTTCAATATTTAAAAATTTGTTTTTTTCTAAAAATTTTCTAATGTAACTTACTATGATAGATCTTTTTTTTAAAATTTCAGTCATTTTTCTTTGTCTTAAATCTAAATATCGATATTTTAGTCTGTTTTCTTCTGTATTAACGGAATTAATATCAATAGGTAATGCTTTAGATTTATTAAGGAGTAATATATCAAATACAATAATTTCTATTTCTCCAGTTAATAAATTTAAATTTTTATTTTTTTCTGTTCTTTCTAATATTTTACCTTTAATTTTTACGCAAAAATTATTACGCAATTGAGTAGCTATATTATAAGCTATTTTATATTGAGGTTTAAAAACTGCTTGAATAACACCTTCTCTATCTTTTAGATTAACAAAAATTAATTTTCCTAAATTTCTATAACTTTCTACCCAACCATAAATAATTATTTCTTTATTTATATATTTTTTATTAATTTCACCACAGTAAATTTTATTTTTCATTTATAAAACCTTTTTTCTAAAAAAAATATTTTATAACTTATCATAATTAAATTATTTATATATAAAATATATTTTAATTAAAAAATTTTTATGTATAATTCTATTTTTATATTTTTATTATTTTATAATTTTTGTTATTATTATATAATAAAATTATTAATGAATAATTTAATATATAAATATAATTTTATTAATATAAAAATTAATCATAATTTAAAAATTAAAAAATATAAAATTAAAAATTTTTTTAGAAGTTATTACTAGTAAATTTTTAAAGCCCCATATTTAAGAAATAAATTTTTTAGATAAAACACAATTATATTATAATTACTAATATAATTTTATTATCAAAATATTTATACTTTAAACTAAGTTAGTCATTTTAACATATTTAAATATGTTTTTTATTACAATCATTATTTATAAAATCTTTTTTTAAAATATTTTTATTTATTAAAATAAATATTTAATATTTATTTTTAAATAAAATTTTCAAAAATAAAAAATTAATTATTATTTATAATATTAAAAATTTATTTTTTAAAATATTAAATTTTATAAAAAATAAAATGTAATTATATACTTATGTTTAATAGATTATAATTAAATTTTAAAAAATTAAAATAAAAACTATCTTTATTTTTATAAAAAAAAACTAAATAGTATATGACTATTTTATAGTATTTTCTAAATTTTAAATATATTTATTTTTTATTTTATAATAATTTATTATTTTAAGAAAAAATTTATAAATAATAATTCTATTTTTTAAAATTTTACTTATAATTTTTTATATAAAAATTAAATAAAATAAAGTTTATTATTAATTAATTATTAATAAATAATAAAAAAGGAAATACATGAATATAAAAAAATTTCTTTCAAAAAAAATTCATAAATGCATGATAAAAGCTGGTATACCTAATAATTATAGTACTATATTACGTCCATGTAAAAAAAAAAAATTAGGACATTATCAAATTAATGGTATTATAGCAGCAGCTATCTATCTAAAAATAAATCCTTATCATTTAGCAAATAAAGTAGTAAAGTATTTAGATATAAAAAATATAGTATCTAAAATTACAGTATCTAAGCTAGGACATATTAATCTTTTTATTAAAAATCAATGGTTATCAAATCAAATAAATTTATTAATTACTTCTGATAGGTTAGGAATAACAGAAAAAATTATTCCTGAAAATATTGTTATTGATTATTCAAGTCCTAATGTAGCAAAAGAAATGCATGTAGGTCATTTAAGATCTACAATTATAGGAGATTCAATTGTAAGAATTTTATCTTTTGTAGGACATAATGTTATTAAATCTAATCATATAGGTGATTGGGGAATGCATTTTGGGATACTTATTGCTTATTTAAAATTAAAAAATCAAAAAATAAATATATTACTTTCTAATATAGAAAAATTATATAAAAAAGCACAAAAAAAATATATTAAAGATATTAATTTTGCAAAAAAAGCTAGATCTTATGTAGTTAAATTACAAAAAAAAGATATTTCTTGTTTAAAAATATGGAAAAAAATAGTTAATATTACTATGAAATATAATTATCAATTATATAACAAACTTAATATTAAATTAACATATAATGATACTATGGGAGAAAGTACATATAATGATATGTTATCAAATATAATTCTAGATTTAAAAAAAAAAGGGATAGCTATCAATGATAATGGAACTATTACTGTTCCTATAAAAGGAGTAAAAAATAAAAAAGGTAAATTAATGGCTGTTATTATTCAAAAAAAAGATGGAGCATATCTTTATGCAACAACAGACATTGCTTGTATTAAATATCGTTATGAAACATTTAAAGCTAATAGAATTATTTATTATGTAGATTCACGACAAAATCAATATTTAAATCAAATTTTTCAAATAGTAAAAAATGCAAAATATGTACCTTCTAATATAAAATTAGAACATCATATGTTTGGTATGATTTTAAATAAAAATAATAAACCTTTTAAAACAAGAGAAGGTAAAAATATAAAATTAAATGATTTAATTGATGAATCAATTCTTAGATCTAAAAAAATAATTATTAAAAAAAATCCTTTTATTAAAAAAAATATATTAGAAAATTTATCTCATATAATTGGAATAGGAGCAATAAAATATGCTGATCTATCGAAAAATAGAATAAATAATTATATTTTTAGTTGGGATAAAATGTTATCTTTAAATGGAAATACATCATTATATATTCAATATGCTTACGTAAGAGCTATTTCTTTATTAAAGAAAATTAATATTAATTTAAAAAATTTTTTAAATTTAGAAATGATTTTTTTAACCCATTATGAATTAGATCTTGCAATGTCATTTTTAGATTTTGAAGAAATTATTTTAAAAATTATTCAACAAGGTACACCACACATATTATGTAATTGGTTATATAAAACTACTGTATTATTTTCTCAATTTTATGAAAATTGTAATATTTTAAATATAAAAGATAAAATACTACAAATAAGTAGATTAAAAATAGTTTTTTTAACTTCTCTTTTTTTAAAGAGAGGGTTATATTTATTAGGAATAAAAACTATAAAAAAAATATAAAAAATATTAATAATAATTTTTTTTTAAAAAAAATATTATTATTTAATTTTAAATATATAAAAATTTTTAAATAATATATGTCTAAAAAAAAAGTTATAATTGCAATGTCTGGAGGAGTGGATTCTTCTCTTTCTGCTTGGTTATTGATAAAACAAAATTATCAAGTAGAAGGATTATTTATGAAAAATTGGGAAGAAGATGATATAGATAATATATGTAATATTAAAAGAGATTTATATCACACTGAAATTATTTGTGAAAAATTAAAAATTCCTCTACATAAAATTAATTTTTCATCTGAATATTGGGATTATGTTTTTAAAAAATTTCTTTCTGAATATAAGAAAGGACATACACCAAATCCTGATATTTTATGTAATAAAATTATTAAATTTAAATATTTTATGAATTTTGCTATTAAAAATTTAGGAGCTAATTTTATTAGTACTGGACATTATGCACGTTGTAAAAAAATAAAAAATAATTTTTTTTTATTAAAAGGAATTGATTCTGATAAAGATCAAAGTTATTTCTTATATACAATAAAAGAGAAACAACTAAAAAAAATTTTATTTCCTATAGGAGGATTAAAAAAAAAAGAAGTAAGATATTTTGCAAAAAAACTTAAATTTATAAATGCTAATAAAAAAGATTCAACAGGAATTTGTTTTATAGGAGAAAAAAATTTTCCTAATTTTTTAAATAAATATTTATTTTCTCAATCAGGGAAAATAGTTAATATTAATGGTAAAATTATAGGTAAACATAAAGGATTAATTCATTATACTATAGGACAAAGAAAAGGAATTGGATTAGGAGGTTCTATATTTTCTGAAAATAAACCATGGTATGTTTATAAAAAAGATATTAAAAATAATATCTTAATTACTGTACAAGATAGAAAAAATTTATATTTATATTATATTGGATTAATAGTTAAAAAAATTACTTGGGTTAATTTAATACCTCAAATTTTAAGAAATAAATGTACAATTAAAACTAGATATAGACAAAAAGATATTAAGTGTAAAATTACTTTTTTAAGTAAAAATAAAATTAAAGTATATTTATACTCTCCTATTTTTAGTATCACAAAAGGACAATCAGCAGTATTTTATTATGGATCAATCTGTTTAGGAGGAGGAATTATTGAAAAAGGAATACCTTTAATTTAACTAAATTAAATATTTTATTATTTTATTAGAAAAATAAATTTAAATATTTAAAATTTTTATTTAGTTTTATAAATAAATAATTAGATAAAAATAATATTTTATTAGAGTAATATTATGGAAAAAAAAAATTTTAAGAATGTATTAATTAATCTTATTAATATTAATAAATCTTTTTTAGGTAAAAAAATTATTTCTAATTTAAATTTAAATATAAATAATGGAGAATTTATTACTTTATTAGGTCCTTCTGGTTGTGGTAAAACAACTATTATTCGTTTAATAGCTGGTTTAGAAAAGGTTGATAGTGGTACTATTTTTCTAAATAAAAAAGATATAACAAAATATCCTGCAGAAAAAAGACAAATAAATACTGTTTTTCAAAATTATGCATTATTTCCTCATATGTCTGTATTTGATAATATAGCTTTCGGATTAAGAATGCAAAAGAAAAAATATAAAGAAATAATTACTAAAGTTGAAAAAATCTTAGATATAGTACAATTAAAAAAATTTATAAATAGAAAACCCCATGAATTATCTGGAGGACAACAACAAAGAGTTGCTATAGCTAGAGCAGTAATTAATAAACCAAAAATATTATTATTAGATGAATCATTATCAGCTTTAGATTATAGATTACGTAAAAAAATGCAAAATGAATTAAAAGCATTACAAAGAAAATTAGGTATTACATTCATATTAGTTACACATAATCAAGAAGAAGCTTTAAGTATATCTGATCGTATTATTTTATTACGTAATGGTAAAATAGAACAAGATGGCACTCCTAGAGAAATATATGAAGAACCTAAAAATTTATTTGTGGCTAAATTTATAGGTGATATTAATATATTTAATGCTGTTATTTTGAAAAAAATTGATAATAATCAAGCACAGGTTAATTTAGAAGGTTATATATGTAATATTAAAATTCCATTTCCTATTTTTATTAAAAAAAAAATACATGTTTTATTAAGACCGGAAGATTTAAAAATAAAAGAAATTAATTCAAATACTAATTTAACGACAGGTTTACTTGGTTATATAAAAGAAAAAAATTATAAAGGGATGACTTTAGAATCTACATTAGAACTTAATAATGGTAAAATAATTACTGTAAGTGAATTTTTTAATGAAAATGATCCTTATGTAGATCATTATCTTAATCAAAAAATGTTAATAAATTGGGTTAAAACATGGGAGGTTGTATTACCTTATGAAAAAAATAATGGAATATATTAAAAAAATTATAATTTTTTTAATTTTAAGTTGGTTATTATTATTTATTTTTTTACCTAATATTATTATAATTATAATTAGTTTTTTAAAAAAAGATAATTTTAATTTAATTATATTTAAATTTTCTTTTAATAATTATTTAAAATTATTAGATTTTTTATATATTAAAGTATTTATAAATACTTTACTTATTTCATTTATTACAACATTAATATGTCTTTTAATAGGTTACCCATTTGCATGGTGTTTAACAAAAATATCTCTTAAAAAGCGATCATTAATGTTATTTTTTTTATTTTTACCATTTTGGGTTAATTCTTTAATTAGAATATATTGTTTAAAAATGTTTTTAGGAATTAATGGATGGTTTAATCATATTTTACTTTATTTTAAAATTATTAATAATCCTATTTATATAATTTATACTCCTACCGCTGTTATTTTAGGATTAATATATATTTTATTACCTTTTATGATAGTACCTATATATTCTAGTTTTGAAAAACTAGATAAATTTTATATAGAAGCTGCTAAAGATTTAGGTGCTCAATATTGGAAAATTTTTTTTTACATAATTATACCATTAACTACTTCAGGAATAATTGCAGGATGTCTTTTAGTTTTTTTATCTAGTATGGGTATGTTTTATATTTCTGATTTAATGGGAGGTGCTAAAAATTTATTAATAGGAAATATTATTAAAAATCAATTTTTAAATATTAGAGATTGGCCTTTAGGAGCTGCAACTAGCACAATAATAACATTATTTACGGGTATTTTTTTAATATTATATTTTAAATTTATTAATTTTCTAAATAAAAAGGAATTTAAAAAAAATGTTTAAATATATTTGTAGAACTATTTTTATAAATTTAATTTATCTTTGGTTTTATATACCAATTATTCTTTTAATAATAAACTCTTTTAATAAATCAAGTTTTGGAATTATATGGCAAGGATTTAGTTTAAAATGGTATTATTTAATCATGCATAATTCCTCTTTATTAGAAGTTACATATCATTCTTTATGTATTGGTATTATTACTGCAACTTTTACAACTTTTATGGGATTACTAATAGCTATATCATTATATTATTATAATACACATATTAAATCTTTTATAAGTACTTTATTATTTATAGTAATAATTTCTCCTGATATTGTAATGGGTATTTCTTTATTATTATTATTTATTTTTTTAAATTTTTCTTTAGGATTTTGGTCTTTATTATTTTCACATATTACATTTTGTTTACCATATGTAGTAATTAATATTAATTCTAGATTACAAAATTTTGATAATCGTATAATAGAAGCTGCAAAAGATTTAGGAGCTAATGAAATGATTATTTTAACCAAAATCATATTTCCTATGATATTACCTTCTATTTTTTCTAGTTGGTTATTAAGTTTTGCTTTATCTCTAGATGATATAACAATATCAACATTTGTAACAGGACCTGAATATGAAACACTTCCTTTAAAAATTTATTCAATGGCAAAAATAGGTATGACTCCTGAAATTAATGTTTTAGTAACTATATTAATAATTATATCTTTATCTTTAGTAATTATAAGTAGAATTATTTTAGGAAAATATAAATCATATAATGAAATTACTTCTTTATTAGATTAATTTTTTATTAAATAAAAAATTAAATTTGACATTTATTACAAAAAAAAGTACTTCTGTTCCTCTGTATTATTTTAATAATTTTTTTTTTACATATTTTACATAATTTATTTTGTCTGCCATATACAAAAAAATATTTAGAATAAGTTCCATTATTATTATTAGGTAATTTATAATTATTTATAGTGGAACCACCACATTTTATTGACTTATATAAAATATATTTAATTTTTTTTACTAAAATTGTAATTTCTTTTAAACTTAAAGTATTTGATATGCGAATAGGTAATATTTTTGATAAAAATAAAGATTCATTAGCATATATATTACCTATACCTGTTACTATTTTATTATCCATTATTAATATTTTAATAGAAATATTTTTTTTTTTAGTAAAATTATATAAATATAAATTATTAAATTTATTTTTTAGTGGTTCAAGTCCTAATTTTTTTAAAAATATATTTTTTTCATAATTTTTTTTTTCCCATAACCAAAACCCAAATCTTCTAATATCTGTATATCGTAAAATTATATTTTTACTTATAATTAAGTCAATATGATCATGTTTATCATATGAAAAAATATTTTGATTATTTATAATTGATAATTTACCTGTCATCCCTAAATGTATAATAATAGTATTATTAAATAAAATTAATAAAATATATCTTCCTCTTCTCTTAATATTTAAGATTTTTTGATTCTTTATTGTAATAATATCATCAGGAATAATATATCTTAATTTTTTATTTCTTACTATAGAATAGTTTATTTTCTTTCCTTTTAAAAAAGGTTTTATCATATTTTTAATTACTTCTACTTCAGGTAGTTCAGGCATAAAATTTATTTACCAATACAAAATTGAGAAAAAATACTGTTTAATAAATCTTCAGAAGTAAATTTACCAGTAATAGAATCTAATTCTTTTTGTATTAAATTTAAATCTTCTGATAATAACTCTATTGATAATGTATCTAAAAAATTTTTTTTTCCCTTTATAAGATATTTATATATTAAATTTAAAGAATTTAAATATCTTTCTTTTGCTGTAAATTGATCTTCAATGTTATTAGTATATGTAATTTTTTCTTTTATAAAATTCATTAAAATTGAAATTCCCTTTTTTTTTTTTATTGATAATTTTATAATTACATAATCATTATTATATATTATTTCAGGAAGATTATTTGTTATATCTATTTTATTACGTATAATTATAATAGGAATATTTTTTATAAATTTTTTTAAATAATCATTAATAATTTTAGATAAATCTTTTTGTGAAATTTGATCTTCTACTACTAAAAATAAATAATTAGAATTTTTAATTTCTTTAAAAATTTTTTTAATACCTAAAATTTCAATTTGATTACTAGTATTTCTAATACCAGCAGTATCTATAATTTCTATTGGAACTGAATTTATATAAATATTTTCATGTAAAATATCTCTAGTTGTCCCAGGAATATTAGTTACTATAGAAATATTTTTATTAGTAATTAAATTCATTAAACTAGATTTACCAGAATTAGGAGGGCCAATTAACATTATTTTAATTCCTTCTTTAATCCTTATACCATTTTTTACATATTTGATAATATTTATTAAATATTTTGATAATTTTTCTAATTTTATTAGAATTTTTTTACAAAAAAAAGAAAAATTTAATTCATAATTAAATTCAAGAAAAGATTCTATTTGTACTCTTAATTGAATAATTATTTTTTTAAAATTATTTAATAATAATGAAAATTTACCATTCATTAAATTCATTGCTGAAAATACAGCTGCTTTTGAATTAGCTGTAATAATATCAGCAATTGCTTCAGCTTGAGTTAAGTCTATTTTTTTATTTAAAAAAGCTCTTTTAGAAAATTCTCCTGGAGAGGCAATTCTAATATCAGGTATATTAATAATATCATTTATTAATAAATCCATTAATATGGAATTTCCATGACATTGTAATTCTAAAATATCTTCTCCAGTAAATGAAAAAGGTTTAGGAAACCATAATACAATACCTTTATCTATTATTTTATTTTTATAAAAAAAAGACAAATAATTTGCATATCTTGGTTTAATATAAGTCAATTTTAATGTGTATTTGATTACATCTATTACTTTATTACCAGATATTCTTATAATTCCTATACTTCCCTTACCTAAGGGAGTTGCTCTTGCTATTATTGTATCTGTTTGTTTTTCCATAATTTTATAAATTTAATGATTAAATTAAATAATTTTAATTGTTTATTTTATAAAAAATTAGTTTTTGTTGTAAAATAGTTATTAAATTATTTACTATATAATATAAAACTAAACCAGAAGGAATCCATAAAAAAAATAAACTAAAAATAATAGGCATTATATATGCTAATTTTTTTTGTATAGGATCAATATCATAATTATTTTGAGAAATTAATTGAATTATAAACATAGTAATACTCATTATAATAGGTAAAATATAATATGGATCTTCTGAAGATAAATCTTTAATCCAAAAAACAAAAGGAGCATGTCTTAATTCTATAGAACTAGTTAATACATAATATAAAGCTAAAAAAATTGGCATTTGTATTATAAAAGGAATAAAACCAGAAAATGGATTTAAATTTTCTTTTTTATATAATAAAATCATTTCTTTACTAAAACGTTCTTTATCATTACCAAAAATTTCTTTAATTTTTTTAATTTGTGGTTGTAATAAATTTATTTTAGCAATAGTAATATATTGTTTTTTAGATAATGGATATGTTATTAACCGTATTATAATAGTAGTTATAATTATAGAAAAACCCCAATTTCCTATTAAATTAAATAATAAATTTAATAATTTAAATAATGGTTTTGATAAAAACCAAAAGAAGCCATAATCTATGGTTAGATCTAAAAAAGGTGCAATTTTAGAAATTTTTTCTTGAATTTTAGGTCCTATCCATAATTTAGATAAAAAATTATGTTTTTGTCCTGGTAAAATTAAGTAATTAGAAGATTTAAAACCAACACTTATGATATTATTAAATAATTTTTTTATATATATAGTATTTTCTTTAGGAAGATTTGGAATTATCCAAACTGAAGTAAAATATTTTTGTAATATAGCTATCCATCCTTTATTAGTGTTAATATTTATATTTTTGAAAATATTAGAAAATTTATATTTTTTAAATTTATTATTTTCTGTAGAAAAAGCTATGTTATCAAATATTTTAGAAGTAATATTACTATATTTTTTATCTAAGTATTTTTTAGGTGTATTAATAGATTTATCTATCTGTCCAAATATACCTATATTAATAGGTTTTTGAGTTTTATTAAAAATTTGATGATTAATATTTATTAAATAGCTACCTCTGACAAAAGTAAATACTTTAACATATAAAATATTATTTTTTATAAAAAATAAAGGAACTCTTAATATTTTTTTATTCTTTTTTAATTTAAAATAATTTGATTTTATAAAAAATTTAGAATTTTTGTAAAAATCCTTAATTTTTTTTATATTATCTTCTTTAATTATACCACTTTTTACTTGATATATAAAATCAGAATTTTTTCTCAATAAAATAAGAAATTTTTTAGAATTTAATTTGTCTAAATAATCTAATAATTGTACTTGTTCAATAGTACCTCCATAAGGATTAATATATAAAATAAATTTATCAGTTTTAATTACAATACGATTATTTCTAATAATATTAGAAGATTTTTGATATTTATCATCTATATTTATAATATTTTTATTGCTAATTTTATTATTATTATTTCCTATATAATTATATATTTTTTGCCAATTACTTAAAATAATAAAACTAAATAAACAAAAAATAATTAAAAGAATATTATTTTTTGAATTCATTATTTATATTCTCATTTTAATTTATTTAATAAAATAAAATTAATTATAACTTAAAATTAATAATTTAGTTTAATTTTTAATATTATTTCTAATAAAAACTATATTTTTTAAAAAAAATTATTTTTTTTTAAAAAAATTCCATATATTTTCTAAATTTTTTTTAAAATAAAAATTATTAATTTTTAATATATTTTTATTTTTTATAATAAAAATATAGTCCATAATTAAAAATGAATATTGATTTAAACGAAAATATTCACGAATAATTCTTTTAAATTTATTTCTAATATTTGTTTTATAAATTATTTTTTTAGGTATAATTATACCTACACGAGAATATTTAATTTTATTGAACTTACTTAAAATAATAAAAAATTCATTATGTAATTTTTTAGAATTACTAAATATAAGATTAAAATTTAATGAAGTTAAACGTTTTTTTTTAGAAAAATCTAAATTGTTCACTTTTTATTTAAATTTTTTATCTGATATACTTAAATAAATACGTTTTTTAGCACGGCGACGACTTATTATTTGTCTTCCATTTTTTGTTTTCATTCTATTTCTAAAACCATGAGTTCTTTTTTTTTTTAATATAGATGGTTGAAAAGTGCGTTTCATAAAATTAACACCCATACATATTCTATAATATGCTTATTATTACATAAAATAAATATTTTATATATATTTATTTATAAATTTTTAAAATAAATAATAATTATTATTAATTATTTAATTTAAATTATTAAATAATATATTATGGTATAATTATAAATAAAAATTTATATTATAATTTTTTTCTAAAAAATAAAAATTATGGAAAATAATATTATTATTAATCGTGAATTATTAATTAAACCATTACAATATGTAACAAATATTATTAATAACAGATCTATATATCCTAATATTAGTAATATTTTAGTAGAAATTTTAGATAATGGAATAATTTTTTTTAAAAGTACTAATCTAGAAATAGAAATCACTTCTTTTATTAAAAATAAAGATAATAAAAAAAAATATTCTATTATTATTCAAGGAAAAAAATTTTATAATATATGTCGTAGTTTACCTAAAAATCATGATATAAAAATATTATTTGATAAAAATAAAGCTATTATATCATCAAAAAAATGTTATTTTATAATATCTACTTTACCAGCAGATAATTTTCCTACTATAGATTTTTTAAAACATGATATAGAATTTAATTTAAAAAATAAAATAATAAAAAAATTTATACATGCTACTTATTTTTCAATAGCAGATAATGATGTAAGAAAATATTTAAATGGATTATTATTACAAATTAAAAATAATATTTTAAATATTGTATCAACTGATGGTCATAGATTATCTATTTATAATTATATTATAAATACAAAAATTATTGATTATTATGCTATAATACCTAGAAAAAGTGTATTTGAATTATTTAAATTAGTGAATAATACTGACGAATTAGTTAATATTAAAATTAATAACAATAATATTTGTTTTATTTTTAAAAATTTAAAATTTATATCTAAATTAATTAAAAGTAATTTTCCTGATTATAAAAAAATTATACCTAAATTTTTCTATAAAATTGTTAAAATTAATCGTATAAAATTTAAAAATTCTTTAAATAGAATTTCTATTCTAGTAAATGAAAGAACTAAAGGAGTAACATTATTATTTAATAATAACTATTTAAAAATATTTAGCATTAATATTAATAATGAAAAAGCTGAAGAAATATTAAAAATAGAAAAATATAATAATGAAGAAAAATACGATATCAGTATATCTTTAAATATTAATTATTTAATTGATGTAATTAATATACTAGAAAGTGACATTATTAAAATCTCTTTTATTAATAATATTTCTACTATTCGTATAGAAGATAATTATGATAAAAATAAAATTTATTTAATAATGCCCATGAAAATTTAAAAATAATACTTAATATTATATAAAAAAAATGAGAGTGAAATTTGATAAATAAATATTATGATTCATCTAGTATTCAAATTTTAAAAGGATTAGATGCAGTAAAAAAAAGACCAGGAATGTATATCGGAAATACAGATGATGGAACAGGATTACATCATATGGTATTTGAAGTTATAGATAATGCTATAGATGAATCTCTTTCTGGTTATTGTAAAAATATAAATATAATTATACATAATGATAATTCTATTTCCATTATTGATGATGGAAGAGGTATACCTACAGATATACATAAAGAAGCTAAAATATCTGCAGCAGAAGTAATTATGACTATATTACATTCAGGAGGAAAATTTAATAATGAATCATATAAATTATCTGGAGGATTACATGGTGTAGGAATTTCTGTAGTAAATGCTTTATCAAAAAAATTAGAATTAATTATTAAAAGAAATGGAAAATTATATAAACAATTATACCATTATGGAATACCTCAAGATAAATTAAAAATTATTGGTATTAGTAATAGTACAGGTACTAATATTAGATTTTGGCCTAATTATGATATTTTTACTAGAATTAAATACTTTAATTATAAAATTTTATCTCAAAGATTAAGAGAATTATCATTTTTAAATTCTGGATTATTTATTTCAATTACCGATAATAAAAATAATAAATATGATTGTTTTAAATATAAAGGGGGGATAAAAGAATTTATTAAATACTTAAATAAAAATGATAATCTTATTCATAAAAATATTTTTTATTGTTTTACTAAAAATAATAATATTAATATAGAAATAGCTATGTTATGGAATAATTCTTTTAAAGAAAAAATATACTGTTTTACTAATAATATACCTCAATCAAACGGAGGAACACATTTATCTGGATTAAAATCAGCTATAACACGTACATTTAATTTATATATAGAAAAAGAAAAATATAATAAAAAAAAAAATATAAGTGTAACAGGAGAAGATACTAGAGAAGGACTAACAGCACTGATATCTATTAAAATTTTAAATCCAAAATTTTCTTCTCAAACTAAAGAAAAATTAATATCATCAGAAGTAAAATCATTAGTAGAATGTTATGTTAATCAACAATTAATGTTTTTTTTATTAGAAAATCCGAATGATGCCAAAAATATAATAAATAAAATTATACATGCGGCAAAAGCAAGAGATATGATAAAAAAGACAAAAGAAATTATTAAAAATCAAAATATTTTCAATATATCTAGATTACCGGGAAAATTATCTGATTGTCAAGAAAATAATCCTGCATTATCTGAAATTTATTTAGTAGAAGGAGATTCTGCTGGAGGATCAGCAAAACAAGGTAGAAATAGAAAAAACCAAGCTATCTTACCATTAAAAGGGAAAATTCTTAATGTTGAAAAAGCTGGATTTAATAAAATTATCTCTTCTCAAGAGATAATTACCTTAATTACAGCTTTAGGTTGTAATATTAATTCCGGAAAATGTAATTTAGATACATTAAGATATCATAATATTATTATTATGACAGATGCAGATGTAGATGGAGCTCATATACGTACTTTATTATTAACATTTTTTTATCGTCAAATGCCGAAAATTATTGAAAAAGGACATATATATATAGCACAACCGCCATTATATAGAATAAAAAAAGGTAATCAAAAATTATATATTAAAAATAATGAAGAAATGGAATTATTTATATTAAATATAGCTTTAAATAAAGCTATATTTTTTTTCAAAAATTCAAAAGAAAAATTATTAGATAAAAAATTATGGATATTAGTGAATGAATATAATTTTATTAAAAAAATTATACAATCTTCTTCAAAATATTTTTTTCCTAAAAAAATATTATATGGATTATTATATAATCTAAAATTAGATAAATTACATGATTATAACAATGTTAATTTATGGTTAAATAATTTATTATTATATTTGAATAAAAAATCTATAAATATTAATTACTCAGGAAATATAAATAAAAATATAGAAAAAAATATTTTTGAACCAATAATTTATGAAAATAAATATGGTAATAAAAATAAATATTTATTAAATTATAATTTTTTCTTTAGTAAAGAATATAAAAAAATATGTTTATTAGGAAATAAATTACTTTCTTTAAAAGAAAAGAAAATTTCTCATGTAACAAAAGGTGAAAAATATAAAAATATTTCCTCTTTTGAGGAAGGTATAGACTGGTTATTAAAAGAATCAAAGAAAAGTTTTACTATACAAAGATATAAAGGTTTAGGAGAAATGAATCCAAACCAATTATGGGAAACAACTATGAATCCTTTAACTCGTAATATGTTAAAAGTAACAATTAAAGATGCAATAATAGCTGATAAATTATTTTCAACCCTTATGGGTGATGAAGTAGAACCTAGAAGACTATTTATAAAAAATAATGCATTAAAAGTAACTAATATTGATATTTAAAAAAATTATGTAAAATGTTTAATTTAAATAATTAAAATTTTTTTAAAAAAAAATATAAAATAATTTAACTAATAAATTTAATAATTATTTAGATTCATTAATTTAAATTTTTTATCTATATTTTTTTCATAACTATTTATAATTTTTTTATTTATTAAACCTTGTTCAATTTCTCTTAATGCTAAAATAGTTGTTTTGTCATTTTTTTCAGATAATAAAGGAATTTTACCTCTAATTTGTATTTGTCGTGCTCTTTTTGCAGCTATTATAACTAAATCAAATCTATTACCTATTTTTTGTACAGCTTTTTCTACTGTAACTCTAGCCATAAATATATTATCTCTTTTATAAAAAAATTTATTATAAAATTTTATTTAAATAATTTTTTTATTATATATAAAAAATATAATATCATATATTTTAAAGATATAAAAATATATATTATCTATAATCAATTAATATAATAATTTTTTAAAAAAAAATACTGAAATTTTAATGTAATTAAAGGATAATTTTATATGAATTTTAATAATATTCCTGCTGGGAAAAATATTCCTAGTGATATTAATGTAGTTATTGAAATATCTTCTAATTCTAATCCAATAAAATATGAAGTGAATAAAAAATATGGAATGTTATTTGTAGATCGTTTTATTACTACACCTATGTTTTATCCATGTAATTATGGATATATAAATAATACCCTATCTTTAGATAAAGATCCTTTAGATGCAGTTGTAATAACTAAATATCCTATTATTCCAGGATCTGTGATTAGATGTCGTCCTATAGGTTTATTAAAAATGATAGATGAATCTGGAGATGATAAAAAAATTATTGCAGTACCACATGATAAAATTTCTCAAGAATATACTTTTATTAAAAATATAAAAGATTTATCTATTTTATTACAAAAACAAATTATATATTTTTTTCAACATTATAAAGATTTAGAATCAAAAAAATGGTGTAAAATTAATAATTGGGGAAATCTTTTTCAAGCTCATAAAGAAATTTTATCTTCTATTGAAAGATTCCAAAAAAAAGATAAAAATAATTAATCTTTTTTATTTAAAATAAATATTAATTTAATATTTAAATAAATTTATAGTATTATATTTTTTTAATTTTATTAATGAAATTATTTTTTAATAATTTATTATTAATAAAATTTATAAATTATTTTTTTAAAAAAAAAATTATATTATTTAATAATATATAATTAATTTTAATTTAATAAAATAAAAAATATAAAATTTTTAATTTATTATTTTTTAAAAATATTTTAATAATATTATTATATATTTTATTAATTTAATAAGGAAATAAAATGTCTAAAATAAAAAAAATCATAGGTAGAGAAATTATTGATTCTAGGGGTAATCCTACTATTGAAGCAGAAGTTCATTTAAATAATGATATAGTTGGAATAGCTTCTGTTCCTTCAGGAGCTTCAACAGGATCTAAAGAAGCAATAGAATTACGTGATAAAGATAAAAAAAGATTTTTAGGTAAAGGAGTCTTAAAATCTATTAAAATAATTAATACTGTTATTAATAAATATTTAATTAATCAAAACTCATTAAATCAATCATATATTGATAATATCATGATTAATTTAGATAATACTGAAAATAAATCAAATTTTGGAGCTAATACTATTTTAGCTGTCTCATTAGCTAATGCTAGAGCTTCTGCGTTATTTAATAAAATACCATTATATAAATATATTAGTCATATTAATGGTATATCAAAAAAGTTTTTTATGCCATTACCAATGATTAATATTATTAATGGAGGTAAACATGCTGATAATAATTTAGATATACAAGAATTTATGATTCAACCTATTGGTGCAAAAAATATAAAAGAAGCTATACGTTATGGTGTAGAAATTTTTCATCATTTATCTTTTGTACTTAAAAAAAATAAATTAATTACTTCAGTAGGAGATGAAGGTGGATATGCTCCTAATTTAAATAATAATAGTGAAGCATTTGAAATGATATCAAAAGCTATTAATAATGCTGGTTTTATTCTTGGTAAAGATGTTACCTTTGCTATTGATTGCGCTGCTTCTGAATTATTTTATGATAATAAATATCATTTAAATAGTGAAAAAATTAGTCTTTCTTCAAAAGAATTTACAAATTTTCTATTTAATTTAATAAAAAAATATCCTATTACTTCTATTGAAGATGGTCTAGATGAATCAGATTGGGATGGTTTTATATATCAAACAAAAAAATTAGGTGATAAAATTCAATTAGTGGGAGATGACTTATTTGTTACTAATATTAAATATTTAAAAAAAGGTATTGAAAAAAAAATAGCTAATGCTATTTTAATAAAACCAAACCAAATTGGTTCTCTAACAGAAACATTATCTACCATAAAAATGGCTAAAAAAGCAGGATATAAAATTATTATTTCTCATAGATCTGGAGAAACAGAAGATACATTTATCGCAGATTTAGCTGTAGGAGTAAATGCTGATCAAATTAAAACAGGTTCTATGAGTCGTTCTGATAGAAATGCAAAATATAATCAATTAATTAGAATTGAAGAAGAATTATAAATTTTTTTTTATAAACTATGTTGTGTATGTATCCAACATAGTAAAATATTATTTTTAATATATTCATTTAACATGAAAATATATACAGAAAAAGAAATAATTTTTTGGTTAAAAAAGCAAAGTTTTTTTACTAAAAATTTGTTAAAAATATCTTATTTATTAAATTTTATTAATATATGTATAATAATAATACAAAATTGGATTTTAGCACAACAAGTACAAAATTTCTTTTTAAAAGAAATTAAAAATAAAATTTTTTATTATTATATAATAATATTATTTTTATGTTTTATTATAAAAGGATTTATAACTATTATAGTAGGTAAAATTAATTTTCATTATAGTCAGTTAATAAAATTTTCTATTAGAAAAAAAATTTTAAATAAATTAACATTTAATTATTATGAAAAATTAAAAAATCAAACATCAGGATCTGATTTATCATTAATTATAGATCAAGTAGAAAATTTACAAGATTATTATAATAAATATATACCTCAATATTTTACTGTAAAAATATCATCATTAATAATTTTATTTACTATTTTTTTTATTAGTTGGATGTTAGGAACAATACTTATAATAATAAGTATATTAATAATTTTTTTTATAATAATAATTGGAGAAAAAACTGTAAAAAAAAATAAAAAAAATTTTAAAATATTATCTATTTTAAATGGATTATTTTTAGATAGATTAAAAGGTATAGAAACTATTAGATTATTTAATTTTCAAAAAATAGAAATAAAAAAAATTTCATTATATATTGAACAATTTAGAAAAAAAAATATTGAAATATTAAAAATTATTTTTTTAACTTCATCAATTTTAGAATTTTTTTCTTCTATTTCTTTAGCATTTATTACTATGTATTTTAGTTTTATATATTTACATATAATAAATTTTGGTTTTTATAACCAAAATATTAAAATATTACATAGTTTTTTTATATTAATATTAATTTCCGAATATTTTCAAAATTTTAATAATTTAGGATTACTTTATCATATTAAATTAAAAGCAATTGCAGCTGCAAATGATATCATAAAGTTATTAAATAATAAAAAATATATTAATTTAAATCATGAAAAAAAATATTTTTTAAAAAAAATTAATAAATTAGAAATAAAAGCTAAAAATTTAATAGTTAAAAATAAAAAAGGTAATATATTAATAGGTCCTATTTCTTTTAAAATAACTTCTGGACAAAATATAATTATTAATGGTCCTAATGGATGTGGGAAAACAACATTATTTAATATTTTTCTAGGTCTTTATCCATATGATGGTTCTTTAAAAATTAATAATATTGAATTTAAAGATATAAATTTATATAGTTGGTATAAACAAATCTCATTTGTTAGACAAAATCCTAAATTACCTTCTATAACAATTAGAAAAAACTTATTTTTTCATAAAAAATTAAATAAAAAAAAAATAAAAAAAATTATAGAAGAAATTGGCATAATAAATTTTTTAAAAAAATTACCTAATGGATTAGATACTATTTTATATAAAGAAAATACTTATTTATCAGTAGGACAGATACAAAGAATAGCTATTGCTAGAGCTTTAATTAAAAATTATATATTCTTATTATTAGATGAACCTATATCTAATATAGATATAAAAAGTCAACATGATATTATTCAAACAATACAAAAAAATACTTCATTATCAAAAATAAGTATAACAATTACACATAAAATATATAAAATAGATTATTATAATGAAATTTGGTATATGAAAAATGGTAAAATTATTAAAAAAATATATTCTAAAATTTAATAAAATAAATAATTTTTTATTTAAAAAAGGAAATTTTTAAAAATGTTTAATTTATTATTTTTTTTAAAATATTATCAAAAATATATCAAAAAAATTTTTTACGGGATTTTATTATCTATAATTAATAATTTAATGAATATATTATTATCTATAATATCAGGATATTTATTAACTTCTACTTTTTTATTAGGTATTAAAAATTATTATATAGATTATAATTATCTTATACCTGCCACTATTATTAGAATTATTTCAATAATAAAAATCATTACAAAATATTTTGAAAAAATAATTCAACATAATAATACTTTATTTTTATTAAAAAATTTAAGAATTTTAATTTTAAAAAAAATATTTCCACTATATCCATCTAATTTAATTACAATTAATAATATTGAAATTTTAAATATATTAATTTCAGATATTGAAACATTAGATTTTTTATATATGAAAATTATTTCTCCTATTTTTATTATAAGTATAATAACTTTAATAATTTTAATAAATTTAAGTTTTTTTGATATAATTTTTTCTTTAATTTTATTTATAACTACTATATATTTAGTATTATTCTATATTTTTTATTTTTATAATAAAGGTAAAATTATAGGAAAAAAAAATATAAATATAAAAAAAAAATACTATTATTTTATCAATAATATATTATCATTTTATACAGAATATAAAATATTTGAAGATATAAAACATATTTTTAATAAAATTAAAATTTTAGAATTAAAATGGCAAACAATACAATCAATACAAAATAATTATAATATTCAATCACAATTACTAATTACTTCCATAATTGATATTAATATTTTATTACTATTAATATATAGTCATATCTATAATATAAAATTACAACATAAATTTATATTATTTTTATTATTTTTAATTACATTTTCAAAAATATTATTTCCTTTAAGTAATATTTTTCAAAATATTAATGAAATATTTTTATCAGCTAAAAAAATTTTTAATATTATAGAACAAAAACCTATTATTTGTTTTATAAATAAAAATTTTAATAATAATAATTCTTCTTTGAAATTATATATTGATAATTTATCATTCTATTATAATAGAAAATATCCATATATTTTAAAAAATATATCTTTATATATAAAGAAAAAACAAAAAATAGCTATTACTGGTCATAATGGTTGTGGAAAATCAACATTATTAATGTTATTAACTAGAGGATGGGATCCTGTAAAAGGTAATATTTATTTAAACGAATATAATTTAAAAAAATGGAGTTTATCTTCATTAAGAAAAAATATAAGTGTTATGACTCAAAAAATATATTTATTTAGTGATACACTAAAAAACAATATTTTATTAAATAATCAAAATAATATCAATATTAATAATGATTATTTAATAGAAATTTTAAAATTAGTTGGTTTAGAAAAATTATTAGATAATAATACAAATTTAAATGAATGGATGGGAGAAGGAGGAAGAATCCTTTCAGGAGGAGAATTAAAAAAATTAGGTATAGCAAGGACTATATTACATAATGGAAATTTAATATTATTAGATGAACCAACAGAAGGATTAGATATAATTTCATCTAAAAAAATAATTAATTTAATTTTATCAATTTTTCAAAAAAAAACAATTATATTTATTACTCATAATATTAATATAATGAAAAAAATGGATTATATTTATTTTATGGATAATGGTTATTTGATTGAACAAGGTAAATATAATAACTTAATAAATAAAAAAGGTTATTATTGGGATTATTTAAAAAATAATATATGATAGTATATCTAACCTTAACTTATAATGAAAGGAGTAATAATGTCTAAAGAAGATAATATAGAAATGCAAGGAGTAGTATTAAATACATTACCTAATACTATTTTTCATGTAAAATTAGAAAATGGTCATGTAATAACAGCTCATATTTCTGGTAAAATGAGAAAAAATTATATTCGTATATTAACAGGAGATAAAGTGACTGTAGAATTAACTCCATATGATTTAGAAAAAGGTAGAATTATTTTTCGTAGTCGTTAGTTAATAAAATTATTCACTTTATTATATATAATTATTTAATAATTTAAAAATAATAAAAGAATATTTCTTTTTATAAAAAAAATACATATTTACATCTTATTTAAAAATTTTTGTACATCCAGTGCAGCCATACATCCTGTAGCTGCTGAAGTGATTGCTTGTCTATAATTATTATCTATAACATCACCAGCAGCAAAAATTCCTGGTATACTTGTTTGTGTAAAATTCAAACTATTTAATTTATCATTATTTATTAAAATATAACCATTTTTATCCATTTTTAATATATTTTTAAATAAACTACTATTAGGAATAGTACCTATTAAAATAAATAATCCATAGATTGGTATTATTTTAATATTTTTATCATATATAGAATATATTTTAATACCTGTAATTCCAGTATTATTTCCTAAAATTTCCTTTACAATATAAGGAGTATGTAAAATTATTTTCTTATTTTTTAGTATTAATTTTAATTTTTTAAGTAATATTTTTTCTGCATTGAAAGTATTTTTTCGATGAATTAAATGTACTTTAGAAGTAATTGTTGATAAATATAAAGCTTCTTCTACAGCAGAATTACCTCCTCCTATAACAGCAACTGTTTTATTACGATAAAGAAATCCATCACAAACAGCACAGGAAGATAATCCTTTTCCTATAAATTTTTTTTCAGAATCTAAACCTAAAAATTTAGGATAAGATCCAGTAGCAATAATTATACTATTACATATATATGTAAATAAATTACCTTCTACAATAAAAGGAGATTTTTTAAAATTAATAATTTTTATTATTGTATCACTAATAATATTAGTGCTAAAATATTTAGCATGGTTATGTAATTGATCCATTAATTTTTGTCCAGTTATATTTGGAAAATTTCCTGGCCAATTTTCTATATTAAATGTTTGTGTTAATTGTCCTCCAATGTTATTTCCTGTTACTAAAATAGGATTTAAATTAGCTCTTGTTGCATATATAGCTGCTGTATAACCAGCAGGTCCAGATCCTAATATAAGAAGTTTTGTTTTTTTATTGGGTTTCATATAAATTTATATATTTTTAATATTTTAAATATTATATATAGAATATATAATATTTAAATAAAATATTTTTAAAAATTATAATATTTAAAATAAATTTATGTTAATAAACATATAAATTTATTTATTTAAAATAGGAAATATTATGTTAGATATAAATTTATTACGTAATAATATTAATTATGTATATAAAATTTTGAAAAAAAGAAATTTTTATTTAGATATTAATCTTATTAATAAATTAGAAAAAGAACGTAAAAATTTTCAAATAAAAATAGAAAAATTACAAATAAAAAAAAATAAAATATCTAAAATTTTAGCTAAAAAAAATATTAATAATATATCTGAATTAAAAATAATAGTAATTAATATTAATAATCAGATATCAAAATATAAAATTTTATTAAATAATATTAAAGACAAAATAAATAATATTTATATTACAATACCAAATCTTCCTTTAGAAGATGTACCTATAGGAAATAATTATAATGAAAATAAAGAAATAAAAAAATGGGGTAAAATAATTAAATATGATTTTCCTATAAAAGACCATGTAGAATTAGGTATTTTAAATAAAGGTATTGATATAGAAGCAGGTGTTAATTTAAGTGGATCAAAATTTATTGTATTAAAAGGATTAATAGCATATTTACATAGAATACTTATTCAATTTATGTTAGATATTCATATAAATCAACATCATTATAAAGAGGTTTATGTTCCTTATATAGTTAAAAAAAAAACTTTATATGGAACAGGACAGTTACCAAAATTTAGTAAAGATCTTTTTCATATAAAAAATTTTAAAAATTCTAATACATGTGAATATTTTTTAATTCCTACAGCGGAAGTACCTTTAACAAATTTAGTATATAACCAAATTATTGAAGAAAAAAAATTACCAATTAAATATGTTGCTCATAGTCCTTGTTTTAGATCTGAAGTTGGTTCATATGGGCAATATAATAAAGGTTTAATACGTACACATCAATTTGATAAAGTAGAATTAGTACAATTAGTAAAACCTCAAGATTCCATCCAATCTTTAGAACAAATTACTGATCATGCAGAAAAAATATTACAATTATTAAATTTACCGTATAGAAGAGTATTGTTATGTACAGGAGATATGAGTTTTTCATCAAGTAAAACTTATGATTTAGAAGTATGGTTCCCTTCAAAAAATAAGTATTATGAAATTTCTTCCTGTTCTAATATGTTAGATTTTCAATCTAGAAGAATAAAAGCTAGATATAGAGAAATAAAAAATAAAAAAATGACTTTTATACATACTTTAAATGGTTCAGGACTAGCAGTAGGAAGAACATTAGCAGCAATTATAGAAAATTATCAGCTTAAAAATGGATCTATTAAAATACCTAAAATTTTGCAACCATATATGCAAGGGCTAACGCATATAAAATAAAAAAATTTAATAACTAAATAATTTTTTATATTATAATTTTTGTTAAAAAAAATTTTGTATAGAATTATATAGATTAATAGTTTTAAATAAACGAGTAGTTACTATAAAAATAGTATTATCTCCAGCAATTGTACCCGTACCCCTAGTACGCTTTCAGATTTATCTAAAGAATCTAATAAATAAACTATTAATTAAGCTTAAGCTACTCCAGGAGTTAATATGAATAATAATTAGAATATCATTATAATCAATATCTATTACTAAATCTTTTAATGACTAGTTATAGTGCACCTAATCTTCCTATAGGAAGACAGTATATCATTTCCATTTTAGTATTTCTAATTCTTAATACTCCAAATTTTGTTAACATTCTAAATACTTTAGATTGATTAATAATATGAAATTTCTCTTTTTAAACACGTACAATTTCTGTTTTATTACCAAATTTTTCTTTTTTATTAAATTTTTAAATATTTTAATTAAATTAGCTTTTTTTATATAAATTATACTCATAAAATTAATCATAAAAATAAAAGAAAAATATCATTTATTTTAAAAAAAATAATTATTATTATTTTGAATAATAATTTTATTAAAATAATTTTTATTATTTAAAATAAAAATAATTTCTAGATACTACTAAAGTATACAGTACTCAAACAAAAAGACTAATTGCATTTATAATATAACTATATTATCATACTTTAATAAAAATTTATATTTTTTTATTAAAAATTTAAAAATAAATAAATTATATAACTTTATTAATTACTTATATTTTGGATATATATATAAAATGAGTATTTTATTAAAAAATAATTTTAATCGTCAGTGGCATCTTATAAATGCAAAAAATAAAATTTTAGGAAGATTATCTACTATAATAGCCCATTATTTAATGGGAAAGCATAAAATTTTATATGCACCTCATATTGATATAGGTGACTATATTATAGTTATAAATGCGAATAAAATTAAAATAACAGGTAATAAAAAAAAAAATAAATTTTATTTTAGTCATAGTGGTTATTCTGGAGGATTAAAAAAAATATCATTTGACAAATTAATTATTAAAAATCCTTGTAAAATAATTAAACATTCCGTAAAAGGTATGTTACCTAAAAACAAAATAAGAATATTAATGTTAAATAGATTAAAAATCTATACTGGTATAAAACATAATCATGTAGCTCAAAAACAAAATATTTTAAATATTTAATTATATTATTAAGGATATAAATTCTATGAAAAAAATTAATTATAAATATACTGCAACAGGAAGAAGAAAGAGTTCTTCTTCTAGAGTTTTTATCAAAAAAGGTAACGGAGATATTAATATTAATAAAAAAAATATAAATATTTTTTTTTCTAGAAATACACATCGTATAATGATAATGAAACCTCTAGAATTAATTAAAATGCATGATAAATTAGATTTATATATTACTGTTAAAGGTGGAGGAATTTCAGGACAAGCTGGAGCAATTAGGCATGGAATTACAAGAGCTTTAATAAAATATGATATTCTTTTTAGAAAAGATTTAAAAAAAGCAGGTTTTATAACACGTGATGCTCGTAAAGTAGAACGTAAAAAAGTAGGTTTTAAAAAAGCTAGACGTAGTCCTCAATTTTCTAAACGTTAAAATTATAGTTTTATTAATTTTATAAATTATTTTTTTATAAAATACAGCAAAACTTTTTATTTATCTCAATAAATTTATTAAATATTATAATCTATATTTATTTTATTTATTTTAATATTTTAATTAATATTTTCAGAGAAAAAAATGGATAAATTTAGAATAAAAGGTCCAGTACAATTAAAAGGAGTTGTTAATATTTCTGGTTCTAAAAATGCAGCTTTACCAATTTTATTTGCATCACTTTTAATAGATGAATTAGTAGAAATTAAAAATATTCCTAAGCTAAAAGATATAAATATAACAATTAAATTACTTTTAGAATTAGGAGTAAAAATAAAAAATGGTAAATCATTAAAAATAAATGCAAGTCATTTATATAAAAATTATAATTTACCAAAAAATTTAATACAATCCATTAGAGCTTCAATTTGGTTAGTAAGTCCTTTATTAGTACGTTTTAAAAAAATAAATTTATTTTTACCTGGTGGTTGTTCGATTGGTAAAAGACCTATTGATTTACATATTAAAAATTTAAAAAAATTAGGTGCAAATATTAATATTAAAAATAATTATATTATCGCATCTATAGATAAAAATTTTAAGGGTTCCCATATTATAATGGAAAAAAATAGTGTAGGAGCTACAATTAATATTATTTTAGCTGCAATTTATGCATATAATATAACTACTATTGATAACGCTTCAAAAGAACCTGAAATAAAAGATTTAATTAATTTTTTAAATACTATGGGTGCTAATATAAAAGGAGCAGGAACAAATAAAATAATAATTAAGGGTGTTTTAAAATTAAAAGGAGGTATTTATACTATAATGGATGATAGAATAGAAACAGGAACTTTTTTAATAGCTGCAGCTATATCTAAAGGAAATATTTTATGTAAAAATACTAATCCTAAAAATTTAGGTATAGTTTTAAAAAAATTAAAATCTGCTGGAGCAGAAATAAAAACAGGTAAAGATTGGTGTAGTATTAATATGACTTATAGAAAACTTAAAGCAGTTAATATTATTACAGGACCATATCCTAATTTTCCTACTGATATGCAACCTCAATTTACTTTATTAAATTGTATTGCTTTAGGTAAAAGTATAGTAACAGAAACTGTTTTTGAAAATCGTTTTTTACATATACATGAATTAATTAAAATGGGTGCAAATATTTTTAAAAAAAATAATAAAATATTTTGTAAAGGAGTTAAATCACTTTATAGTGCAAAAATTAAAGCTACAGATTTAAGAGCATCAGTAAGTTTAGTCTTAGCAGGATGTATTGCAACAGGAATAACTATTATTAATAATATAAATTATATTGATCGGGGATATGAAGATATAGAAAATAAATTAATTTCTTTAGGTGCTAACATTACAAGAATAAAAAATAATAAAATTTAATTTAAATTAAATATTTTTTATAAATTTATTATATTTTATTTTATCAATAATTTTATTTTAAATTATTTTATAAGGATTAAAATCAATGTATGCTGTTTTTGATAGTTGTGGTAAACAATATAAAGTTATTCAAGGACAAATCATAAAACTAGAAAAAATTATAGGGAAAATTGGAGATAAAATTGAATTTAAAAATATTTTAATGATATATGATCAAAATAAATTAAATTTAGGAAAACCTATTATTCCAGGAGCAAAAATAATAGCACAATTAATATTACATGGAAAGAATAAAAAAATTAAAATAGTTAAATTTCGTAGAAGAAAACATTTTCGTAAAATACAAGGTCATCGTCAATTATTTACTAATATAAAAATTCTTAAAATTAAATATTTAATATAAGAGAGTATTTTATGGCACATAAAAAAGCTGGAGGATCTTCTAGAAATGGTAGAGATTCACATTCTAAAAGATTAGGTATTAAATGTTTTGGAGGAGAAAGAGTAAAACCAGGTTTTATTCTTATAAGACAAAGAGGTAATAAATTTCATGCTGGAAATAATGTAGGATGTGGTAAAGATCATACTTTATTTGCTAAAATAAATGGGATTGTTAAATTTACTAATAAAGGAATTAAGAAAAAAAAATATATTAATATTATTAATATATAATAATTATATTTAATTTTTAATTTTAATTAAATAATGAATTATTATTAGATATAAAATATATATTTTTAAAAAGTGGAGTTATAATGAAATTTCTTGATGAAGTAATTATATATATTAAAGCAGGTAAAGGAGGAGATGGATGTATTAGTTTTTATCGTGCAAAATTTATTCCTAAAGGAGGTCCTGATGGAGGAAATGGAGGAAATGGAGGAAATATATATTTTATATCTAATAATAATATTAATAATTTAAATAATTTTCATTATAAAAATAATTATATATCTGAGAATGGATTTCGAGGACAAAGTTATCAACGTACAGGAAAAAATGGTAAAGATTTTATTATTAAAGTTCCTATAGGTACTAAAATTATTGATGTTAAAAAAAATTTAGTTCTTATAAATTTAAAAAAAAATAAACAAATTTTTTTAATTGCAAAAGGAGGAGAAGGTGGATTAGGAAATATTAATTTTAAATCTTCTATAAATAGAACTCCATTTAAAAGAACTAAAGGTAGTTTAGGACAAAAAAAAAAAATAAAATTAGAATTTATTTTAAAGGCAGATATAAGTGTTTTAGGATTACCTAATTCAGGTAAATCAACATTTATTAAAAAAATATCTTCTGCTAATACTAAAATTGGTAATTATTATTTTACAACAACAAAACCTATTTTAGGAGTTATTAAAAATAAATTACATAATTCTTTTATTTCAATATTAGATGTACCTAGTATTATTAAAAAATCTTCAGTTGGTAAAGGATTTGGATTAAATTTTATTAAACATTTTAAATATTGTAATTTATTATTACATTTTATAGATTTATCATTTATTAAAAATAAATATTATATCTATAATGCTATAGATATTATTAAATTTGAAATGATAAAATATAACAAAAAAATTCTTTTAAAAGAACAATGGTTAATTTTTAGTAAAATTGATTTATTAAGTACTAAGGATGATTTAATATTTGATATTAATAAAATTTTAATAAAATATAAATTTATAAAAAAAATTTATTTAATTTCATCTAAAAAAAATATTGGTATAAATACATTATATGTAGATATTTTAAAATATTTTAAAAAATAAAAAATTATTTTCTCTAATAATTACATAAAATATTTATATAGTTTAATTATATTTTTTTATTAAATAATTATATTAATTTTAATTTTATTTAATTTGGATTATAAA
>NZ_CP046197.1 GCF_012569045.1 Enterobacteriaceae endosymbiont of Donacia sparganii
ATGAAAAAAAAAAAAATTAATTTTAAAATTTTAAATAAATTGCAAAAATTATTAATAGTAGTAATTGTTATATTTACGTTTTCTTCTATTAAAAACTCAAGAGCATTAAATAAAAAAAACAGCAATAAAAGAAGTAAAGAAAAAATTTCTTTTTCTATAAAAAAAAAGAATAAAAAAAAAATTTCAATTTTTTTGAAAATTAAAAATGAATATTTTATCTTTCTAAAAACAGGACAGAAAAACAGTATAGGTAATAATTTACTTGAAATAGATTTATTAAAAAAAATTAATAATATAAAAAAAAATAATTTTTTTAACAAAAATTTACCTCAAGATGAAATTTTTTGGAGTAATATAAAAAAAAATAATAATAATGATAATTATTTTATTGATTATGTTTCAGATCTTTATTCTCCTATAGATGAAGATAATCTAGATATAAATAATTATAATAATTCCTATAAAACAATTAATTATTATTTAATAACAACAAAAAATTTCCTTCTAAATGGTCTTTCTAATAAAGATGTTTTTTTAAGAAACATTAAATTAAGCGTTATTAATAAATTTAATAGTAAAATAAATAATAATATTCAATCCAGTATTCATAAATTATTTAAAAAATTTAAAATAAATGGAAAAAGTTTAATAAGAATTAATTTAGATGAAAATTTGAATTTAAATAATTCTGAAATTAGTTTTTTATTTCCTTTTTTTGAAAAAGAAAATTATGTTTTTTTTATACAAAATAATATACATAAAACTGAAAATAGAAATCAAAATAATTTAGGTTTTGGTTTAAGAAAATTATCCTTTAATAATAATTATTTATTAGGTATAAATAGTTTTTTTGATTATGATATTTCGCTAGAAAATACAAGAATAGGTTTAGGTTTTGAATTTTGGAAAGAATTTATTAAATTTAATGCTAATATATATTATGGATTAAGTAGATGGTGGCATGTAAATTTTTTAAATAAAAGAAAATTTAGTTCATCTAATTCATTTAATGAAATAAATGACGATGAATTTTTTTCAAGACCTGCAACAGGATTTGATATTAGAGCAGAAGGATATTTACCTAAAATTCCAGAATTAATATTTAATCTAGATTATGAAAAATATTATGGTGAAATAGGATATGTATTAAAAGATAATGATGAAGGATATGAAAAATTATTTTCTCCTTCTATTTTTTCTTTTGCTATAAATTATAATCCAATTCCTTTTTTAACTTTTACTATAAAAAATTCTAAAACTTTATTTGAAAAAAATCATATTCAATTTGGTATTAATATTAATTTAAAATTAAATTCCCCTTTAGAAAATCAAATTCATACTAAAACTCGTAATATTTTTTCATCATCTTCTGATCATAAATATGATTTTGTTAATAGAAATAATAATATTATTTTAGAATATAGAAAAAAATTTCTAATTAAAATATTTACAAAAAAAACAATAACTGGATACCCAGGTAGTGAACATTCTTTAGGAATAAAAGTTAATGCTGTAAATAAAATTAAAAATACATATTTTGATACTAAAAATAATTTTTTAAAAAATGGAGGATCAATTAAATTAATTAAGGGTGATTATATTGTAAAATTACCTAATTTTAATTTCAAAAAAGAAAATATTAATACATATATAGTAAAGGTTAATGTAGTTGATATGTTAGGTAATAAAGATATATCATGTATTAAAATAAAAATTTTACCACCTTTAATAAATAAAAATTTTTCAACTTTAAATGTTTTTCCTAAAAAAATATTAGTCAGTTCGGAAAAAGCAAAAATTGTTTTTGAAGCTAGAGATATTAATAATTCATTATTAACAGATATGAAAAATGTAAATTTTATAGTAGCAAAGGGAAATTTACCTGATAAATATAATATACATATAAGTCATGTAATTGAAAATCCTAAAGGAACTTATTCTGCTACAATAACTAGCTTATCTTACGGGCAAGCTTTTTTAAGAGTTAAAATAGGTGATGTAGTTAATAAAGATCTTAATGAAAGAATTGATTTTGTTTTACCTTCTATAGATAATTTAGAACTAAAAGCTGATCGTGATAATCTTATTGCGAAAGTTAGTCAATCAATTAATTTTCTAATAACAGTTTATGATAAACATGGTAAGAGATTTAAATTTGCTCAAATTGATATAAGAAATATTATAGCTAGAGATAGATTAGGAGATGTAAGAAAAGATAGTGGGAAAATTCATATTGAAGATATTACAAATCAAAAATCTTATGATAATGATATTTTTTCATTAACAACAAATATAAATGGGGAATTAAGAATAGCTATTTCTGACCCACATGGTATTGGTGTACGTACTACTCTTGAAATTAGTGCAAATAATTATATTACTAAAAAAATTAATTTAATTTTTACTGTTTCTACTAGCCCAAATACTTTACATGCTAAAATGTATGGTCATATGACTGATTTTTTATTTGTTAATGGGGTAAAATTTGAACGACCAGTTTTAGCTTCTGAACGTCTGGGGGATCAAGTTTTTCATTATTTAAATGAGGATTGGTCAAAATTTACTTGGTATAATGGTGAAGCATATTGTAAATCTCGAAATGCTCGTTTACCAACAAAAGATGAATTATTTGATTTTTATAAAAATCATTCAGGTAATGATTTACTTAGTAATTATGGATGGCCTATGGTTGATAGGTTTAATTTAGTATGGACTTCAACTCCTATAATAAACATGTATTTTCCAGATCCATTACATTTTTATATTAATTTTTTAAATTCAGATATAGAGAAAGGTATTACTAGTAATATTTTTACAGTTTTTTGTATGCAAAAAGATAATGATTAATTTATTAAATTTTTTATTTTAATTTAAAAACTAATTTTTTAGTTTTAAAAAAAAAATTTAATTAAATTTTTTTTTTAAAACTAAAAAATTAGTTGTATTGTCTTTAAAATTTGATATTTCATTTTTTAAAATATATAAATTATAAAAATTAGCAGTTATTTTATTACCTATTGCTGCTAATTTTTCTGATGAATTTTTTTTAATTAAATTCATAGCATAGGAAGAACTAGAACAATATTTTATTTCCCAGTGAGGAAATTTTTTTATAAAAAAACTACATTGTTTAAATATCTCAGGATGACTAAAAATTCTTTCTATTTTATTTAAAGATAAACTAGTTTTAGAAGTAACTAAACAATGTTTAATAGGTAATTTAAAATTCTTTTTTATATATAAAAAAGAATTATTTTTTTCTAATAAAATTGATACTTCTTTTATTAATCCTGTATAATTATTATATATAGGAACTATAGCTAAATGTGTATTATTATTTTTAATATGAAAAAAAATTTCAGCAAAATTTTTACAACTTATATTAATAAGTATTTTTCTAAAAAAACACTTATTAATATAAGTTAACAATGCTAAATGTGAATAGCTACCTAGAGGTCCTAAAAATGCAATACTTTTATGATAACTATTATCTATTATAGTTTTTGATTTTTTTTTTTTTATAAAATCTCTAATATTTTTATTAATAATAAGATTAGTATTATAATAAAAAATATTTGTTTTTATTATTTTTAACATTTTTTTAAAAAATATTTTTAGTTATTTTAACATAAAATATAATAAAAAAGAAAATTTTATTTTTTTATAATATGAACAAAATCATTTTTATCTATCCAACAATCCCAATCAGTAGCGAAAGAAACTTCAGATAAAGATTTTTTTAAAATTTGTCTAAACTTCCATAATATAGAAGTTTTACTACCACATAAATTTTTTAAGGTACTTACCTTATAACATAAGGGAATATTATGAGAGCAATAAAAACAATGAATCCATTGAGATAATGGTCGTCCTTTTAATTTTTTTCTTTCTTTTAAAGAAATTATCGTCCACATTGAATCTACAAAAAAAGAAATTATATTTTTATTCAATAAAATTATATTTTTTTTTGTTATATCATTCCTATACCACTCTTGTAATAGATGACCTATATAAAAAAAATTTTTATAATTTATTTCTATACTACAGATAGATAATCTTGTTAAAGACGATTTTAACCATTCATAATCTTTTTTACCTGTTTTTCTATCTATTGACTCTAAAAAAGAATAAGTAGAAAAAATTACTTTTTTTCCTAGAGGGACTTTAGTAAATCGATATAAACATTCTAACCATACATCTAAATCAGATTGATCTAAACTTTCTCCTGTAAAACGTATAAAAAAACCATTTAAAGATGTTTTTAAAATATTTCTTTCATATTTTCTGTTTCCTTTTTTAACTATACCAAAAAGAGAACTACGTAATATAATATTTGGAATAGCTCTTTTATTTTTCGAAATACTAGGAAAATATTTTTTAATATTAAAATTTTGTTTTTTTATATATTCAAGAGGTTCATAAAATGAACCATTAGTATTTTTTTTTTTTATTTCTTTTTTTATGCTCTTTTTTTTTGAAATATTACTTTTTTTAATTAATAAATTAATTCTATCATAAATAAATTTTTTACGCATTTAAATTTAAATAAAATTGATACTAAAAAATTTTAACAGAAAAATAGATATCTTTAATTATCATTAAAAATAAACTAATTTTAATATTTTTTATATATTTTTAAAACTAACTTAATTTAAGTGACTTTCCCCCTTCCCATATAAACTTTAACTAACTTATTTAACTAATTTTTTAAATTATAGTTCCTGTTGTTCAAAAACTTATATGAATGACTAAAAATTACTTTTTAATTTAAAATAAATTATATTTTCTTATAATAAAATCTTATTTTACATAATTATTTATATATGTCAAGTTTTTTTTAACATTATTAATTTCTATTTTTTAAAAATAGAAAAAACGGGATAGCAAGTAGCAAGGACGGGATAGCAAGTAGCAAGGACGGGATAGCAAGTAGCAAGGACGGGATAGCAAGTAGCCAAAAACGGGATAGCAAGTAGCCAAAAACGGGATAGCAAGTAGCCAAAAACGGGATAGCAAGTAGTTTTCTTGTATATATATATATAAAAAGAAAAAGAGTCTTTTATAAACTTTTATAAACTTTTATAGACTTTTATAGACTCTTATAAAGATTTTATATTTTTCTTAAAACACTTGTAAAAGAAAAAAATAAGTGTATAATCTGTATTATATGAATGATATTAAAACGTGATAAATTGGATTAAAATTATTTTTAGTTAACTTAAAAACAAATTTATACAA